>NZ_JAMYQW010000026.1:0-94351 GCF_040321085.1 Mesorhizobium sp. M0522 | reverse complement strand
GCAACGAACTTCTTGTGCGGCTTGACGGTGCCGGGCTTGGCCAGGACCTGGCCGCGCTCGACGCCTTCACGGTCGACACCGCGCAGCAGCGCGCCGATGTTGTCGCCGGCCTGGCCCTGGTCGAGCAGCTTGCGGAACATCTCGACGCCCGTGCAGGTCGTCTTGGTGGTCGGACGGATGCCGACGATCTCCAGCTCCTCGCCGACCTTGACGACGCCGCGCTCGACGCGGCCGGTCACAACCGTGCCGCGGCCCGAGATCGAGAACACGTCCTCGATCGGCATCAGGAACGGCTTGTCGAGCGGACGCACCGGCGTCGGGATGTAGGCATCGACCGCAGCCATCAGTTCGCGGATGGCGTCCTCGCCGATCTTCTTGTCGCTATCTTCAAGTGCGGCAAGCGCCGAACCCTTGACGATCGGAATGTCGTCGCCGGGGAACTCGTTCTTGGTCAAAAGCTCACGCACCTCGAGCTCGACCAGCTCGAGCAGCTCGGCGTCGTCGACCTGGTCGACCTTGTTCAAGAACACCACGATCGAGGGCACGCCGACCTGGCGGGCGAGCAGGATGTGCTCGCGCGTCTGCGGCATCGGGCCGTCGGCGGCCGACACCACCAGGATCGCGCCGTCCATCTGCGCAGCACCGGTGATCATGTTCTTCACATAGTCGGCGTGGCCGGGGCAGTCGACATGGGCATAGTGGCGGTTGGCGGTTTCGTATTCGACGTGCGCCGTCGAAATGGTGATGCCGCGCGCCTTCTCTTCGGGCGCCGCATCGATCTGGTCGTAGCGCTTGTATTCGCCAAAATACTTGGTGATCGCCGCCGTCAGCGACGTCTTGCCATGATCGACGTGACCAATCGTGCCAATGTTCACATGAGGCTTAGTGCGCTCGAATTTACCTTTTGCCATAGTCTCTTTCCTTGGACGGCCTGGGGACGGCCTGGACCTTCAGTTCAGTCGAATGCGGGGCGATTAGCGACTAAGGCCGAAAAACACAAGTGCCTTGTCGCCGAGCGCGCTCGCCCGGCCCGAACGCGTGATCCGGTTTCGGAGAATGTGGCGCGGATATAGGAACGAACAAGGGCAAATGGAATGGTTACGGCGGCGGCTGACGGCTTTGCCGGATTTACAGCCGGATCTGGCCCATTGCCGCCCTGGCGCCGGTCTGATTTCGTGGGCCGATGCATTTCATCCCGACTGCCATACGAGGCCCGCTGTTCATGGTCGTTTCGACCGGGTCCTACATCGTCAACGACACGATGATGAAACTCGCAACCGCGGGACTGCCGCCCTATGAGGTGCTGTTCCTGCGCGGCGCTGCGGCAACATTGTGGGGCATTCCGCTGCTGTTCATGCTGGGCTATGGCAAGCAGATCCCGCTGATCCTCGACGCCAAGGTTTTGCGCAGGAACCTGCTCGAACTGGGTGCGATCCTTTGCTACGTGGTGGCGCTCGCCAACATGCAGATCGCCGATTCGACCGCGCTCGGACAGATCACGCCCTTGCTGATGCTGGTCGGCTCCTCGATGCTGTTTGGCGAACGGATCGGCGGGGTGCGCCTGGCGCTGATCGGCCTTGGTTTTATCGGCGCGGTGATGGTGGCACAACCGACGATGCAGGGGATTTCGGTCTATGCCCTGCTGGCGCTAGGCAATGCAGCCCTGTCCGCGGCGCGCGATCTGGCCGGACGCAAGGTCGCCGCCGACGTGCCGGGAATGGTCGTCGCTATGTCCGCGGTGATTGTCGTGCTCGCGGGGGCCGGGGCAGCTCATTTGCTTTCCGAGCAGTGGGTGGTGCCTGAAATCCGTCACCTGCTGCTGATGGGCGGCGCCGGACTGTTCCTGATCTTCGGCCACTTCTTTATCTTCATGGCCTATCGCGTCGGGCCGACCAGCGTGGTGGCGCCGTTCTACTATTGCTTTACCGTCTGGGCGGTGATTTCAGGCCTGGTGGTATTCCGGCAGCTCCCGAATGCGCTGGCCATCTGCGGCATCCTGCTGGTGGTGGCCAGCGGGTTGACCATAGTCTCGCTCGACGAGCGCAAGCGCCGGTTGACCGTCGTCGCCTAGAGCGGAAAACGGCGCAGGGATAATCGGAGAAGCGCATGGCAGGCCCGGATAACGAGAACAACCAGAATGCAAGCAACCGCACGCTCACCGGAAAGTGCCTGTGCGGCGCCGTTCAGTACGCGGTGGCGGACGCGTTCGTCTATGCCGCGAACTGCCACTGCTCGAACTGCCGGCGCACCACCGGTTCGGCGTTCAAGCCATTCGCCGGCATCGAACGCGACAGGCTGAGCCTGACCAGGGGCGAGGACAATCTCACGATCTTCGGCGACGAAACCGGCCATGACGCGCACTGCCGGACTTGCGGCTCGTTGCTCTATTCCGTGGTCCGCGACGGTGCCTTCGTGCATGTCGCCATGGGAACCCTGGTCGACGAGCCGACCATCCGCCCGACGCAGCACATCTTCGTCGGCTCGAAGGCGAAGTGGTTCACGATCACCGACGATCTGCCGCAATACAGAGAACACGCGGTCGCCGCAGATGCCGGCGAATAGCTGACCGTTAGAAAACGCTCAACCAAATTATCGTTTCGTTTTCGCGTCGGCCGCCAACGAAACTATACTGTGCTCCGTCACTGAACTTATGTCGCGGGGATTTCTGTGGCATTGCCGCCCGACTGGTTGCCCAATGTTGCGATGAAGCGCGTCATTTGCCACTGGACGGCCGGCTCGCATTCGGCCGGCGATACCGACAGGGATGCGTATCACATACTGGTCGAGGGGAATGGCCGCCTGGTCAGGGGCCGGCCTTCGATCGCGCTCAATTCGAGCCGGGTAAAACCGGGATATGCCGCGCACACGCTCAACTGCAACGGCGGCTCGATCGGGGTTTCGCTCTGCTGCATGGCCGGGGCGGAGGAAAGGCCGTTCGATGCCGGCCGCTATCCGATGACCAGGGCGCAGTGGGACGCGATGACCACGGTTGTCGCCGAACTCTGCAAATATTACCGCATCAAGGTCACGCCCAAAACGGTGCTGTCGCACGCCGAGGTCGAAAGCAATCTCGGCATCGAGCAGCGCGGAAAATGGGATTTCACCCGGCTGCCCTTCGATCCGACGATCAGCGGCGCAAGCGCCTGCGGCGACCGGCTGCGCCGCGACGTGACGGCGGCAATGGGCGCGATGCCAAATCTGCCGGTGAGGAACGGGCGCGATGCCGCATGGCAGCGACTGCTCGAGGAATTATGGCCGATCATGGTGGGAGGGCTGGAAGCCGGCCTCAACACGCTGATCCGCGAAATCCTCAAAAGGATCAGATAGGCGGTCGGCATTCGGATGAATGCCGACGCAATTGCCGAGCGGCTTCTACAGAGCCCGCCTGCCGCTGAACTGGTGATAGGCCCACAGGACAACCACGGCACCGACCACGGCTACGATCAGGCTATAGATGTTGAGCCCGGTAACGCCCGACGCGCCAAAGGCGCTGAAGATGAGCCCGCCGACGATGGCACCGACAATCCCGAGCACGATGTCGAGCACAAGGCCTTGCCCGCTTTTATTGACGATCTTGCTGCCTATGAAGCCGGCGATGACGCCGAGAATAATCCAGCTTAATATTGACATTTTTCCTCTCCGTTCCCCGCACCCGATTACTTCCACATTATTAAGCAAAGCTCAAGCCAACTTGAAAATCATGATTACGGAAAGCTCAAACCGGCTTGAAATTCGCCATGGATGCGTCATTGTTGGAGACGGACGGGCAATTTGACATGGAGATCCACAATGGGACTGTTTGACAATGCCGTTCCCGGCGGCAACGTCGCCAAGCCGCTGATGATCGCGCTCGGCGCACTTTTGGTGGGAAAAATGCTGAGCGGTGGAAGTTCCGCCCAGCCGGAGGCGGCGCAGAGCCCTGCCCCCGTCCCGCCTGATACAACCGCATCCGCCGACGGCGGACTGCTCGGCGGTCTGGGCGGACTGCTCGACAAACTGAAGGACGCCGGCCACGGCAACGTTGCCAATTCGTGGGTCGGCACCGGTCAGAACCAGCCGATCAACCCCAGCGATCTGGGCAGTGCTCTCGGGCCACAAATCATCCAGGAGATCGCGCAAAGGACGGGCCTGAACCAGCAGGATCTGCTCAAGCAATTGTCCGCGGCCTTGCCAGGGCTTGTCGACCAGTTGACGCCGAACGGGCAGGTGCCGCAGCAGAACCAGCTCGCGTCCATATTCAGCAAATTCGCGAGCTGACGCCTGTCGCCCAACGCCGCCTGCGGTTCGGGACAACGATAACAACGATAACACAGATTAAGATGCGCGTCCGTCTGGACGCGCAACGAATACTTTGAACTATCGGCAAAGCGCTTCGCTTGGGGCTGCCTACTTCGGCATCGTGCGCGAGGTGCGCCGCGGCTTGGGGGAAATCTGGAGCGGGTAGCGGGAATCGAACCCGCATATTCAGCTTGGAAGGCTGCTGCTCTACCACTGAGCTATACCCGCGCCTTTCAGTCAAGCATCGGATCCGCTCCGACGCTCGCTCTGCGTTTCAGGGCTTCCGGGCCGGCAGTGGTGGAGAGGGTTGGATTTGAACCAACGTAGGCATAGCCAACGGATTTACAGTCCGTCCCCTTTAACCACTCGGGCACCTCTCCAGTCTGCCGCCGGAGCCATGCAACGAGGCATCGACGCGTCGCGGCTGCCTGAGCAGCCCTTCCGCGAAGCGCCTTATGGCGGCAGCGCCCAAAACTGTCAACCGCAACAGTCCGGCAAAAAGCGCTGAATCTCACGCCTCGCCCGACAAGCAGCTTATGCAGCTGTATCCATGGCCGGACGACACGGCTATAGAAGCCGGCCATGAGCAACGACAACAAATCGAAGACCCCTAAAGACGCCCACTACGCCAAGCTGCGCCGCGCGCATCGCGACGAGAAGAGCGGTGGCGCGCCTGCATTCAGGCCACGCCAGCCGGTGCCGCCCGGCGAGAACCCGGCGGATGGGCTGGTGCGGCTCTACGGGCTGCACACGGTGCGGGCCGCACTCGACAATCCGCGCCGAAAAATCAAGAAGATGCTGGTGACGCGCAACGCTGCCGAGCGGCTGGCAATCGCCGATCTTGGCGCTTTGCCCTTCAAGGCGGAGTTGGTCGAACCCAGGGACATCGACAAGGTCACCGGCTCGGATGCCGTGCACCAGGGCGTGGTGATCGAGGCCGAGCCGCTGAAACCGAAACGCCTCGATGCGCTCGGCGACACCAGGCTGGTGCTGGTGCTCGACCAGATCACCGATCCGCACAATGTCGGCGCGATCCTGCGCTCGGCGGTCGCCTTCGGCGCCGGCGCACTGATCACCACGGCGCGCCACAGCCCGCAGGAATCCGGCGTGCTGGCAAAGTCGGCTTCCGGCGCGCTCGAACACATCGATCAGATCGAGGTGAAGAACCTCGCCCATGCGCTGGAGCAGCTGCACGAGGCCGGATTCCAGACGATCGGCCTGGATTCAGACGGGCCGGCGGAGCTCGAAACGAGCTTTGCCGGAGAAAAGATCGCGTTGGTACTTGGCGCCGAGGGCAAAGGCCTGCGCCAGAAAACGCGCGAGACGGTGACGACGCTGGCCCGGCTCGACATGCCCGGCGCCATCCGCTCGCTCAACGTGTCGAATGCCGCGGCGGTGGCGCTTTATGCGGCGAGGAAGTTTTTGAGAGAGTGAATGGTGAATGGTGAATGGTGAATGGTGAGAGTGTACGTAAGTCGTGACCAATTCACTACCAACGACTCACCCATCTGCTTCTGATTACCGACCCACTATTCACTATTCACTATTCACTATTCACCCACTTCACATCCCGCCATTCGCTCCAGCGCCTTGACCAGCGCCGAATGATCCTCCTTTGACCCGCCATTCGCCGCGCACGAGTTGAACAATTGCTGCGTCGTTGAAGTGTTGGGCAGGGCGACGCCGAGCGCTTTCGCGCCTTCAAGGGCGAGATTCAGGTCCTTCTGGTGGAGTTCGATGCGGAAGCCGGGCGCGAAAGTGCGCTTGATCATGCGCTCGCCATGCACTTCCAGGATGCGCGAGTTTGCGAGCCCGCCCATCAGCGCCTGCCTGACCTTGGCCGGGTCGGCGCCGGCTTTCGATGCAAAAACAAGCGCTTCGGCGACGGCCTCAATGGTCAGCGCGACGACGATCTGGTTGGCGACCTTGGTGGTCTGGCCGACGCCGTTCGGTCCGACCAGAGTGATGTTCTTGCCAAGCTTCTCGAAGATGGGCCTAGCGCGTTCGAAGGCTTTTTCCTCACCGCCGACCATGATGGTCAGCGAAGCCGCCTTGGCGCCGACCTCGCCGCCCGACACCGGCGCGTCGAGATAGTCGCAGCCGACATCGTTGATCTTTTTTGCGAATTCCTTGGTCTCGATCGGCGAGATCGAGCTCATGTCGATGACCAGCTTGCCTCTTGTCAGCCCGGACGCGACGCCGTTCTCAGCGAACAGCACGTCGGCGACCTGCGGCGTATCCGGAACCATGGTGATGACGATGTCGGCGGCACGCGCGACGGCATCATGGCCGGTGACTGTCTTCAGGCCCTTGGCGACGAGATCGGCCGGCGGCTTCGAGCGGTGGTCGCTGGCGACGACCTGATAACCGGCGTCTAGCAGATGCCCCGCCATCGGCGCGCCCATGATGCCGAGGCCGATGAAGCCGATGGTTTCCATGTTTTTCTCCAAGTGACTATGTGAAACGCCCCCTCATCCGGCCCTTCGGGCCACCTTCTCCCCGAGGGGAGAAGAGATCGCGAACGCCGGTGCCAGCCTCTTCTCCCCAGCGGGCAGAAGGTGGCCGCGCAGCGGCCGGATGAGGGGGCCTCTCTTGCCCGCTACGCCGCCGCGCTGCCCTGCCCGGCCAGGTCCCGGAACCACCCCAGTCCGGCATCCGTCCCCGCCTTCGGCTTATACTCCGCGCCAATCCAGCCGGCATAGCCGATGCGGTCGATGTGGTTGTACAGAAAAGGAAAATTGATCTCGCCCGTCCCCGGCTCATGACGGCCGGGATTGTCCGCAAGCTGGATATGCGCGATGCGGTTGAGGTTTGCCTCTATGGTACGGGCGAGATCCCCCTCCATGATATGCATGTGATAGATGTCGTATTGCAGGAACAGGTTCTTCGATCCGACGCGGTCGATCAGGGCCAGAGCCTGGTCCGAGTAATTCAGGAAGAAGCCCGGAATGTCGCGGGTGTTGATCGGCTCGATCAGCAGCCTGATGCCGGCCTGCTCCAGCTTTTCGGCCGCGAAAGCCAGATTTTCGGCGAAGACGTCTTCCAGCACGGAGCGATCGACGCCTTGCGGCGCGATGCCGGCGAGGCAGTTGACCTGCTCGCAGCCGAGCGCATGGGCATAGGTGACGACCTTGGCAATGCCCTGCCGGAACTCCGGGATGCGGTCGGGCAGGATCGCGATGCCGCGCTCGCCCTTGGCCCAGTCGCCGGCAGGCAGGTTGAACAGGACCTGCGTCAGCCCGTTCTTCTTCAACCTGGCCGCGACGACATCCGGCGCATGGTCATAGGGGCCGATATACTCGACGCCCTTGAAGCCGGCGCGGGCGGCGGCATCGAAGCGGTCGAGGAAGTCATGCTCGCCAAAGAGCATCGAAAGATTGGCTGAAAACCGTGGCATGGCAGTAGTTCCTCATATGCGGCTTAATCGAGCATGACGATCGCCGTGGGGGCATCTTCGTGATGTTCGGCTAGCTCCTCGAATTCGGTGATCTTGTCGATTTCGGTACCCATCGAAACGTTGGTGACGCGCTCGAGGATGAATTCGAGCACCACCGGAACCTGGTGCTCGTTCATCAGGCGCTTTGCCTCTTCGAAGGCACCGGCGAATTCCCCCGGCCGGCGCACCCGGACCGCCTTGCAGCCCATCGCCTCGGCAACGGCGACGTGGTCGACGCCGTAGCCCGCCTCAGGCTCGTCTTTCCGGTTGACGTTCTCGAAGGCCAGGCTGACTTCGAAGTCCATCGAAAAGCCGCGCTGCGCCTGGCGGATCAGGCCGAGATAGGCATTGTTCACGACGACATGGATGTAGGGCAATCTGTGCTGTGCGCCGGCCGCCAGTTCCTCGATCATGAACTGGAAATCATAGTCGCCGGACAGCGCCACGATGGTGCGGTCCGGATCGGCGGCGCGAACACCGAGCGCTGCCGGCAGCGTCCAGCCGAGCGGGCCGGCCTGGCCGCAATTGATCCAGTTGCGTGGCTTGTAGACGTGCAGGAACTGCGCCCCGGCGATCTGCGACAGGCCGATCGTGGTGACATAGGTGATGTCGCGGCCGAACGCCTTGTTCATCTCCTCGTAGACGCGCTGCGGCTTCAGCGGGACCTGGTCGAAATGGGTCTTGCGCTTCATTGTCTTCTTGCGCTGCCGGCATTCGCCGGCCCAGCCCGACCAGTCGCGCAATTTTCCGGCCGTCCTCCACTCGGTGGCGACGTCGAGCAGCATTTTCAGCGCCGCACCGGCGTCCGAGACGACGCCGAGGTCCGGCGCGAAGACGCGGCCGATCTGCGTCGGCTCGATATCGACGTGGATGAATTTCTTACCCTTGGTGTAGACGTCGATCGAACCGGTGTGGCGGTTGGCCCAGCGGTTGCCGATGCCGAAAACGAAATCGGCTTCGAGCATCGTGGCATTGCCATAGCGGTGCGAGGTCTGCAGCCCGCACATGCCGGCCATCAGGCGGTGGTCGTCGGGGATCGCACCCCAGCCCATCAGCGTCGGAATGACAGGCACGCCGGTGACCTCGGCGAACTCGATCAGCAGATCGGACGCATCGGCGTTGATGATGCCGCCGCCGGCGACGATGACAGGCTTTTCCGCCGCGTTCAGCATCGTCAACGCCTTCTCGGCCTGAGCGCGCGACATTGCCGGCTTGAACGGCACCAGCGGCTCATAGGCATCTATATCGAACTCGATCTCGGCCAGTTGCACATCGACAGGCAAATCGATCAGCACCGGCCCCGGCCGCGACGAGCGCATCAGATGGAACGCTTTCTGCAGCGCCATCGGCACCAGATAGGGTTCCATGACGGTAACAGCCCATTTGGCGACGGGTGCGGCGATCGCCGCAATGTCGACGGCCTGAAAATCCTCCTTGTTGAGACGCGCGCGCGGCGCCTGCCCGGTGATGCAGAGGATGGGAATTGAATCGGCAGCGGCCGAATAGAGGCCGGTGATCATGTCGGTGCCGGCGGGACCCGAAGTGCCGATGCACAGACCGATATTGCCCGATCTGGCGCGGGTAAACCCTTCGGCCATATGCGAGGCCGCCTCGACGTGACGCGCAAGGATGTGGCGGATACTGCCCCTCGCCTTCAGTGCCGAATAGAGCGGGTTGATCGCAGCACCCGGCACGCCGAAGGCACAGGAGATGCCTTCCTTTTCGAGAACGAGAACCGCTGCGTCGACTGCGCGCATCCTGGCCATGTCAGCCTCCACGGAATTGTTGATAGCCTATGATGCCAGCGCACCAATGATTTTTCAATTTTTTCAGAATATTTTTTCATTTCTAGAAAACGGCTCTTGTGAGTTGAATTGATTTGACTTTCTGTTTTCTACGAATCGCTTGGCAAATCGGTGAAAAACTTTTTCATTGCTTGTTGGGCGAACAGAGCGAAGAATGGCCCGATGGAGACCACCGAAAAACGCCAGCGCGGCCGGCCGCGCGCCTTCAACGGGCCGGCCGAGGCCGCCTCGGTGCAGTCGCTGGACCGGGCGCTGCGCATCCTGGCAATCGTCGCCGATGGCAGTGGCCTGTCGCTGAGCGAGATCGCCGCCAGTTCCGGTCTGCCGGCATCCACCGCCTACCGCATGCTGACGACGCTGGAAAACCACGGCATGGTCGAGTTCGACGGCCCTGACCAGCTGTGGTCGATCGGCGTCGAGACCTATCGCATGGGCGCGGCGTTCCTGCGCCGCCGCAAGCTGGTCGACCGCGCCCGTATCGTCATGCAGGAACTGATGGAGAAGACCGGCGAGACCGCCAATCTCGGCGTCGCCGAGGACGATTGCGTCGTCTTCGTCAGTCAGGTCGAGACGCACCAGGCGATCCGCGCCTTTTTCCGGCCGGGCACGCGCAGCCCCTTCCATGCCTCGGGCATCGGCAAGGCGGTGCTGGCGCATCTCGAGCCGGAGCGCGTCGCCACCATCCTGCGCCGGGCCGGGTTGGAGCGCTTCACCGAAAATACGCTGTCCGACATCTCGGCGCTCGCCCGCGACCTGGTGACGATCAAGCTGCGCGGCTGGTCGGTTGACGACGAGGAGCGGCATCCGGGCATGCGCTGCGTTGCCGCCGCCATCTTCAATGAATTCGGCGAGCCGATCGGCGGCGTTTCGGTCTCCGGGCCGACAGTACGGGTCACGCCGGAACGGCTGGCCGAGATCGGCCCGCTGGTGCACGATGCGGCGGCGGAGGTGACGAGGATGATCGGCGGCCTGCCGACCCCTCCCGGCCTTGGCAGCGAGCCGAGCGCATGGCAGCGCTGACCAGCGCCGAATGGTGCGACATCTGCCAGGATGGCCAGAGCTAGCCCCCGGGCACCGCGCTCTTGGTCGATAGGTCGTAGAAATCAAGCAGCATCGCCAGCCCAACTCCGCAGGCGGTGAAGATGAGGCCGGCAATGAAGATACGATTGGCGCGTTCATAAACGCGCCGTTGTAGAGACGTTATGTCGAGCAGCAACCGCAGCGCTCGTATCTGCAGGGCAATGCCGATCAAAATCGGCACGACGGCGGCCAGGTGATAGATTTCCCACGGTATCGGGTTGGCGGCCCAATGCGTGATGAAGCCCAGCGAGAACGCCAGCAGGATGCCGACGGTGGTGATTGTGCCGTTGCGGAAAATTGTCTCGATCGGCTCTTCGTTCGGATCTTGCTCGCCCAAGCGCCCTCTCCCCTGTTTCGGCTCGGTGCAGATTAGGCTGTTGGGAAATCGCTGTACATCGGCAAGAGTGTTGGCGAATGCTGAAGCGGCATCCGATCTCGCCTTAAGTGGACGATGTTCGACAGGACAGAGAGGCTGACGGAGCGCGGCTTTATTCCAGCTTGGGTTCCTCGCCCCACGGAAGTGGGGAGAGGTGGCGCGGCGAAGCCGCGACGGAGAGGGGACCGCGCCCTACGAAGGCCCCCTCTCCGGCCGCGGAGCCTGTCCTCGGGCTTGCCGAAGGCAAGACCCGTAGGCGGCCACCTCTCCCCCGCTTCGCGGCGGGCGAGGAACCCAGGTCCTAAGAGGTCGGAGGAACAACCCCTCTGCCCTGCCACTCAGACACACAGAAAAAGGGGCAGTGGGGTGCCCCTTCTTCCGGTTGCCTGAAACGGTCACCTCCTCCCAAGCTGGCATAGTGGCCCTCAAAGCCAGCAGCGATGGCGATAGCCGTCGTAGCCGACATAGGTGTCCGAGTACGGGTCGTAGCTCTGGTAGCGATTGAGGCAGCGCCGGACGTGCCACGAGCCGCCGCCTTCCTCGATATAGACGGTGCGCGGCTGGGCCAGCGCGCTGCCGAGCAGGAAGCCGCCGACACCTGCGGCAATGCCGATGCCGAGGTGCTTGTGCTTGTGATGGGCGGCCGACGGCTGAACGGTGCCGACCAGCATGGCGGCGGCGACAGTGGTGGCGACGAGGCCGGAAACGATGGTGCGCTTGAACATGACGATCTCCTTGTTGTGGGAGGCGATCCAACCGCCTCTTGACCATCAGTCGTCGCAACAAGGAAAAAGGTTCGAAGGTCCTTTTGGATTTTTTTCGAAGGGAGAAATCGCGCGGTCTGATGCGCGACCACGAACGGTCGCGCCGTCGACAGTTCACCGGAACAACCGGCAGGCCTCAGCCCATGCCGGTGATATGGCGAAGCCAGAAGGCGAGCGCGATGAAGCCGATGATGGTGGTGACGCCGGTCCAGTCGATATTGGCGTGCTTCAGGTCCTTGACGAGCTTCACCAGGAGAACCCAGGCCACGACGACGAGCGGGAGAATGATGACAAACCTGATCATGCGACTGCCTCGCTGATGCAATTGCACCTTCGATCAATATAGGAAGCGAATTGGCCGTTTTCAGGACGCCTTGGCGGCAGAACCGGCGCGTTCGCGGCGACCGAAAACGGAGTTTTGTCTTTACTGGCGCGGCAAATATGGTAACCGGAGCGCCGTGCCCTTGTAGCTCAGCTGGTAGAGCAGCGGTTTTGTAAACCGAAGGTCGGCGGTTCGATTCCGTCCGGGGGCACCAGTACGGGCTTCTTGAGACCTCCGGGGCGCTTGATATCTGCTCATCCCCGATATCCACAGGCCGGGGCCGTCAGGATCGGTAGCACATCAGCTTCAACGCATATATTCCCTAGCGGAAACCATAGTTCCCTAGCGGAAAACCTAGGAGTCTTCGTTGGAGCAGAAACGCACGACCGCCCCCTTCATCAACGGCATATTTGGCGGATTTATCGTCTTCGCCTTCGCGTTCGGTTTCCGTTTCCTGCTAAGTCCCGATCCCGATCCAACATCAAGAGCAACGACAAGCCTTTCAGTACTGGCCTTCGCCATTTGTTTCGGCGCAGCCTTCCTCCGCGAGCACCGGCGCCAGATTGCCGCCGCCAGAGAATATATAAGCCGCCCAAGATCGTATTAGGGGCGTACGTGTCGGGACCGTCCTCGTCGGGTCACCAGAAACTTCCGTGAAATTGCTGGCAAAATCTGTCGCCAGACAACGAGTTAGCATCTCATATCTAGAGACGCTGAGCCAGGGCGTGACTTCGCGGTTGCAGAGCCGTCATTTCGGCCCTCTCTCCCGGCCTCGGCCATCTCGTACCATTCGATTAAATTGCTCCTGTGTATATTAGCACTCGCTCAATTAAGCGCGCCGACAATGTCGGTGCGGCGGGCCAAAAACCAAAGGGTGTTGTCATGCGAAGTGATTTCGCCGCGGCGCGCGAGCTTTTGGAGTGCGCACAAAACCGCCTCTGCGGCGCGGATGAAACGAGCCGACGCGTCAACGAGGCCCTCGACGCGCTGATTGAAGAAATAGCCATCGCGGAATTCCGCAAGGCGCCACTGACGGTCGTGCCGTTTCCGCGAGCGCGGCCGCCTAAGCATGTTCGGTAGAGCGCTGATCGCCCGCGTTGACGAAGAGCCGGCAACTGGTGTTTCCGCAATCGCCCGTTGGAGCGTCGTTGAACGACCAAGCCTTTGACGATAGAGTTGCCGGGCAGTGGTGCTCTGAAACTCCGGAGCCGATCCATGTCACGCTGTGGAGATGTCTACGAGAACAAGGTGACCGGCGAATATGCGGTCATCCTGCGTGGTACCGAAGACCGCGGCCAGGGACCTGGCATCGCTCATCTGACCGCCCGGCCGGGAGCCGCAGTGGTGGGCGAGCACTTCCACCCGAATCTGACGGAACGGTTTACCGTCCTCCGTGGCCGTCTCGACGCTTGCATCGCCGGGAGCACTTTGTCCCTGGGGCCTGGCCAATCCGCCACGGTCGAAGCAGGCGTCGCACATGATTGGTGGAACAGCAGCAAAACCGAAGAAGCGCATGTCCTGGTCGAAGTCGACCGGGCGCCAGGTGCGGACAATGTCGACCCGAACCGTTTCGAGCTGCTGATCGGCATGCTCTTCGGCCTGGCCAATGCCGGCAAGGTAGACAGAAAAGGTAGACCTTCGCCGCTTCAGGCAGCAGTCATCGCCAGGGAATTTGCCGACGTGATCGTCTTCACGCACCCGCCACCTTCGATTCAGCGAGTGGCGCTGGGGATCCTGGCGCCACTCGGCCATCTGCTCGGCTATCGCGCGATCGACCCGGACTACTGCAAGCCGCACGGGCATGTCACGCCGGCTCCTGAAATCCTCGCTAGAGCAGGCCTAGTAGCCGGATGATCCGGGTCCATATTGGGCGCCCGGCATTTTTGTCGGCAGCCATACATAGGACTCGCGGCAAGCTCTATGAAGCACTCGCGACATGACCGGATATGGCGACCCGGTCGAACGTGTTTCTCACCCTGACCGACTTGTAGACGTAGGCGACCCAGATGCCGGTCAGGACAAAAGAAACTGCGGGCATTACCAGCGCATCCCCTGCAAGCACCAAGCTCACAGGAGCGCTCATAACCGCTGAGATCCATACCGCGTCCAGAATAAACACGATTGGTATTGCAAACCACTGATACAGGAATAGCTGCTTGAAGCGGGAACTCCGCCGGAGCATTGCAACGAACACAATCACCGGGAGCACCAGAAACGCCAGCAAGAGGGCAACCTCGCCGTAGACCGCCAAAGTGCCATTCGGGAGCGTCATGAGCTGTCGGTAGCCTTCACTCGATGAGCCCAATGAGACGAGCGTGCGTAGCGGGGAGAAAGCCTGAAGGATCGCCAGCAGCATAAGCCAGCCTCCGAAACCTACGAGAGCCGAAGGATCCTGTAATGGCTTTGCGGCTGACCGAACGGCAAAGAAAACAGGCACGCCGATCAGCAGCAGCACTATAGCCCAATGCCAGATGGAAATCTGCATCCAATCCCTCCCTTGATACCCTTTTAGGTTGTATCAGATTTCAACCTCAACTCAAGAGGCAACATCGAAAGGAAGCGCTGCTTGCAAGACCCGTCAACACTATATTTCTGGCACGATGCTATTTCCGGCAGGATGCTGCCATGTCGCGAACTCTGATCGTCGTTGGTCTCAGCATAGTCGCCATAGGCCTGCTGTGGCCTTGGTTGGCCCGGACCGGCCTTGGCAGGCTGCCCGCCGATATCGTGATCGAGCGTGAGAACTTCAGGCTTTATGTCCCTATCACCACGGGGATACTGGTCAGCATCGTGCTCTCGGCCATTCTATGGCTGATCAACCGTTAGGCGATGCTCCGGCTGCGGCGATTTGTGTTGCAGGCCCTACTCGCCCTTGATCTTCTTACACTCCGATCGCCGCCACCAATATCCTGTTCTGCCTGCGTATCGCCGTGCGCAGTTCGGCAATCCTCGCCTCCTCGCGCTTCACGAATTCGATGAACATCATGTTCATGTTGTTGAAGATGAGTTCGCCGAGCGCCGGCCCGTCGATGTCGCGGCGCACCAGGCCGAGCGCCTGCAGGCGGACGATCAGCGCGCGGATTTGCTCGGTCAATGCCCGGTCGAGCGCGGTATAGGCCTGGCCGAACGGGCTGTCGGGCAGCTGCGTCGAGATCGCCATCGCCTGCCGCCACATCTCCTTGCTGAGATAATGCAGCGAATGTTCGATATAGATGCCGAGCAGCGTATCCAGCGCGTCGCCGACATTGGCCGGCGGGTTGGCGACGACGCCGCGCCCGGCATTCAGCACCTCGTTGACCTCCAGCGAGACGATGGCGCCGAGGATGTCGCCCTTGTTCTGGTAGTAATTGTAGATCGTGCCGACCGAGACTTCGGCCTGCGCCGCGATGGTCTCGATCTTGGCGCCTTCATAACCGGCATCGCGGAATAGGTCCGCTGCCGCCTCGATGATGCGGCGGTGCCGATCCGCCTTCTGCCTTGCCCGCAATCCGCTCATAGCGGCTGTTTGCCACAAAAACAGAATTGACTCAATTTTAGAATTGGTTCAATTTTTTGCCACAAGCCAAAAAGGCAAGGGAGAACACTCGATGCCCATCAAGCTGAAGACCCCCAATCCAATTACCAGGAACCCGCTTTCCGTTCTGAAGAGCCATCTCCAAGGCGCGTGCGCCGCGGCAGCACTGCTGCTGGCGGCTGGCAGCCTCGCTCAGGCGCAGGACCTGAACGCGCTGATCTGGTGCGATCACGCCGATCCGGCGCTGTTGCAGCCGTTCGAGGAGGCGAACGGCGTCAAGGTCAATGTCAAGGAGTTCGAAGGCACCGGCGCCGGCCTGGCCATCGTCGATCAATCACAGCCCGGCGACTGGGACGTGATGGTGATCGACAGCATCGACGTACCGCGCGGCGTCGAAAAAGGCCTGTTCGAGCCGCTACCGGAAGACAAGCTGCCGCTGGTCGACCTTTTTCCGCAGGTGAAGATGGATAGCTCCACCGTCGTCGACGGCAAGCGTTACGGCATCACCGAAAAGTTCGGCTACAACACGATCGGCTACAACAAGACCAAGGTCGACCCGGCCGACATGCAGTCGATGGCCGCGCTGACCGGCGACAAATACAAGGGCAAGATCGCCATCTACGATTATTACCTGCCTGTCATCGGCATGGCCGCACTGGCGATCGGCAAGAAGACTGCCGAGCTGACCGAAGCCGACCTTCCCGCCATCAAGGAAGAGCTGCTCAAAATGAAGGCCAACGCCAAGCTGGTCGGCGAAGTGACCGCCAGCCAGACGGCGCTGGCGACCGGCGAGGTCGACATTCTGGTCGGCGGCGGCGAATGGGTGACGGCGGGGCTGGCCAAGGAAAACCCTGCCCTCGACTTCTCTATCCCGAAGGAAGGCGCCGTGCTGTGGTCGCAGTCGCTGGCAATGTTCAAGGATTCCAAGAACAAGGAGCTGGCGCTTAAATTCATCCAGTACATTATGAGCCCCGAAGGCCAGGCGCGGCTCGCCACCTCGTCCTGCTATTGGGGCATGCCGGCCAGCAGCAAGGCGGCGTTGAGCGACGAGCAGAAGAATATCCTGCGCTTCGACGAGCAGCCGGAATTCCTCGCCCGCGCCCAGTCCTATCCGGCGCCGAACGCGGATCTCGACAAGAAGATGCAGGACGTCTGGACCGAAATGCTGCAGGCGCAATGACCGGCTGCCGGTCGTGAACGCCGTCAACAGCGGGCGTGCCCTGCCCTGGGCGCTGGTCGCGCCGGCGCTCGGCTGGACGTTGCTGTTCTTCGTGCTGCCCTTCGTCGCCATGGCGGTATCCAGCCTGACGGCACATGAAGGCGGCGGCTTCACGCTGTCCAACTACAGCCAGTTCTTTGCCAATCCGTCCTACTGGCAGGCGATGGTGAACTCGCTGCAGGTCACAGCGATCGTCACCGTGATCTCGGTGCTGCTTGCCTATCCCTTTGCCTGGATCCTGGCCGAGCAGGTGCCGGAGCGCTGGCAGCGGCTGGCGCTGATGCTGGCGGTGCTGCCCTTCTGGACCTCCTATGTCGTGCGCTCCTATTCGTGGCTGCTGGTGCTGGCGCAAAACGGCGTCGTCAACCGCGCGTTGACCGGCTCCGGCCTGTTCAGTGAACCGCTGCAGCTCGCCAATACTCGGCTGGCCACAATCACCGGCTTTGTGCATTTCTTCGTCATGCTGTTGACGCTGACGATCTTCGCCAATCTGAAGCAGCTCAGCCCCAGCTACCGCAAGGCCGCCGCCGACCTCGGCGCCGGGTCGCTGCGGACTTTCCTGCATGTCGTTCTGCCGCTGACGCTGCCTGGCATCATGGTCGGCGCCTTCCTCACCTTCGTGCTAT
The DNA here is from genome assembly GCF_040321085.1 of Mesorhizobium sp. M0522. Classification (NCBI taxonomy): domain Bacteria; kingdom Pseudomonadati; phylum Pseudomonadota; class Alphaproteobacteria; order Hyphomicrobiales; family Phyllobacteriaceae; genus Mesorhizobium; species Mesorhizobium sp. M0522. The sequence goes on along the minus strand of NZ_JAMYQW010000026.1, from coordinate 76,931 downwards.
GCATCGGCGACTACATCACGCCGCAGATCCTCGGCGGCAACAATGAGCTTTTGATGCCGCAACTTGTCATGATGCAGATCGGCCGGCGCGGCGACTTTCCGCTCGCCTCGGCGCTGTCGATCATCCTGATGGCGGTGGTCACCATTGCCTATCTCGCCTGCGCCCGCTGGCTGAAGATCGAGCGGGCCTGACCATGCGCGCTCTCATCCGCCTTGTCTCCGGCCTTTACGCCCTCGCCATCTACGGCTTCATCTTCTTGCCGGTCGTCGTTCTGGTGCTGTTTTCGCTGCAGGCAACCTCGTTTCCGATCCCGCCCTTCACCGGGCCCTCGCTGCGCTGGTACGAGGCCGTGCTCGCCGACACGCGGCTGACTTCGGCTCTGGTCAATTCGCTGCTGGTGGCGGTCGTCTCCTCGGCTGCCGCCGTCACGCTTGGCTTTCTCTCCGCCTGGGGTTTTGCGCGCTTCGCCTTGCCGGGCTCGGGCCTGATGCGCGGGCTGATCACCTTGCCCCTGACCGTCAGCTATCTCATCATCGGCATGGGGCTGCTGGTGCTGTTCAACTGGGCCGGCGTGCCGAAGTCGCTCATTGCCGCCGGCATCGGCCATGTCGTGATCAACCTGCCGCTCTGCTTTGCCATCGTCTACAGCCAGATGGGCGACCACCAGATCAATATCGAGCGCGCCGCGCGCGACCTCGGCGCCCCCGAATGGAAGGTGCTGCTGCTGATCACCGTGCCTGTCATGGCGCCGGCCATCTTCGCCGGTTTCTTTCTGTCGATGACCTTCTCCTGGGACGAATTCGTCATTTCGTTCCTGTTGACGCGCTTCGATACGACGCTGCCGGTCGAGATCTGGAACCTGCTCCGGTCCGGTCTCAATCCCAAGACCAACGCCGTCGGCTCGCTGGTCTTCGCCGTCTCCATCGTGCTGGTGGTATTGTTCGAGCTGATGCTGTTGCGGAGGAAGCCGGCATGACCGCGCCACTGGTCGATATAAGCTCCGTCTCGCATCGCTTCGGCCAGCATACCGTGCTGAAGAACGTCTCGCTGACGATCGAGGCGGGCAGCTACACGATCCTGCTCGGGCCGTCCGGCTCCGGCAAGACGACGCTTTTGTCCATCCTCGGCGGCTTCGTCACGCCGAGCGAGGGCAAGGTGCTGATCCGCGGCAAGGACTGCACTGCCGTGCCACCGGCGAAGCGGCCGACGACGACCGTGTTCCAGGATTATGCGCTGTTTCCGCATATGAGCGTCGGCAGCAATGTCGGCTTCGGCCTGCGCATGCGGGGTGTCGATGGCGCAACCCGGGCAGCAAGGGCACGCGAGGCGCTGGCGCTGGTCGGGCTCGCCACTGCCTTCGACAAGAAGCCGCACCAGCTTTCCGGCGGTCAGCGGCAGCGCGTGGCGCTGGCGCGCGCCCTGGTGGTCGAGCCGGCGGTGCTCCTGCTCGACGAGCCGCTCGGCGCGCTCGACCTGAAATTGCGCCGGCAGATGCAGGATGAATTGAAGGCGATCCAGAAACGCGTCGGCACCGCCTTCATCCACGTCACCCACGACCAGGAAGAGGCGATGGCGCTGGCCGATCATTGCGTGGTGATGAATGACGGGCGCATCGAGGACGAAGGGCCACCCGAGCGCGTCTATGCACGGCCGGCGACGCGCTTTTCCGCGACCTTCATGGGCGAAAGCACGCTGTTATCGGGAACGGTGACCGAGGCAAAGAGCGCCAAAATCACCGTCACCACGAAGCTTGGGCCGCTCTCGCTGCCCGGCACATTGCCGGTCGGCTCGACCGTTGCGCTGGCCGTCCGCCCGGAGCATCTTGTCCTCGGCGCTGCCGGCGGTGCTGTGGCGCTCGGTACGGCCAAGGTCAGCGACGTCGTCTTCCAGGGCAGCTTCAAGCGTGTGCTGGGGACCTCCACGACCGACCCGGCGCTGCACTTCATCGCCAAGGTTCCCTCGGCATCGGCCGTCCAGCCGGGCGACGTGGTCGCGGTATCGTGCGATGCTGGCGACATCATCCTGCTTGCGGACTGAACATGAGCACGCTTCCAACCATCGACGCCGGCCACTGGTACGAAACCATCCGCATGGGCGATGGCGTGACGCTGATCCACGAGCCGTGGATCAAGCCGTTCTTCCGCTGCAACATCTGGCACGTGCGCGGCCGCGACCGCGATCTTCTGTTCGACACCGGCCTTGGCCATTTCAGCCTGCGCCGCCACGTGCCGCTGGTCACGGAGCGCAAGCTCACCTGCGTGGCCAGCCACACGCATTTCGACCATATCGGCTGCCATCACGAATTCCCCGACCGCTGCGTGCACCCGGCCGAGGCCGGGATCCTCGCCGACCCGCGCAACGAATGGACGGTTGCCGACCGCTATGCCACCGACGAGATGTTCGACGGCATGCCGCGAGGCTGGGACACGAAGCGCTACCGGATCCTGCCCGCACCAGCCGGCCGATTGCTCGAGCAAGGCGATATCCTCGATCTCGGCGACCGTGCCTTCGAGGTGATCCACACGCCCGGTCATTCACCCGGGGGCATTGCGCTCTACGAAAACAGGACAGGCATCCTGTTTTCCGGCGACATCGTCTATGACGGCCCGCTGATCGACGACGTCTATCACTCCAATATCGACGACTATGTCGAAACGCTGCTGCGCATGCGCGATCTCGCTGTCTCGGTCGTGCATGGCGGCCATTTCCCGAGCTTCGGCAAAGTCCGCTATCGCCAGCTTGTCGACGAGTATCTCGCGCAAAAGCGCCAGGCCGGCTGCCATCTGTTGCAAGCCCGATAAGCACTGGCGCTGTGGCGTCAAAGCGCCCTTTGCGGACAGGGTGTCCCCGCCGCGTCGCCGCAGCGTGAGGCCGTGGGCTCGGGTCTAAAGCTCTTTTCCTCCGACTGGCGCACCAGTTCCGCGAAAGCCAGGGCAAAACTTGCCAGCATCAGGAAGACAATAATCAAGCGTGCCAGCGGCAATAGATCGGCCTCGACTGGTTAGCCCCCACGCCGCCCGTCCGCTGCCGGCTAACATGATCGATATGGCTTTACGAGAGTTTAAGGCGAGTCTTAACCATCACATCATTTTGTCCTCCGACATGATGCGCGAGTGCGGCTTGTTTGGTCGCCATCTCCAGGCACCTCCCTCCCTTTGCAGAAATGCCCACCCATGCTAACCCGGCGCTGGCGCGGCCCAGCAACCGGTCGCCGCCAATCGGTCGCCAGACGGTCGTCGCCAATCGGTTGTCGTTGAGAGCCATGAGCAAAACCGCCAGCCGTTTCGCCTTCGTCTCATCCGGTACAGCCGACGCCAATGCAGCGTTGGAAAGCCTTTCGGCACGCTACGGCCAGGCATCCGTCGAGGAGGCCGGGATCGTCGTGGCGCTCGGTGGCGACGGCTTTCTGCTGCAGACCCTGCGCGAGACGATGAGCACGGGAAAGAAGGTCTACGGCATGAACCGTGGCACCATCGGTTTCCTGATGAACGAATACCGCGCCAGCGGCTTGACCGGGCGCATCGCGGCGGCCGTTGCCGAAACGATCCGTCCGCTGGAGATGCAGGCGGTGACGGCCGAAGGCGAGACGATTTCGGCGCTCGCGATCAACGAGGTCGCGCTTTGGCGCCAGTCGTACCAGACGGCCAAGATCCGCATCACCGTGGATGGGCAAGAGCGGCTGGAGGAATTGCACTGCGACGGCGTGATGATTGCGACGCCGGCCGGCTCGACCGCGTATAATCTGTCGGCGCACGGGCCGATCCTGCCGCTCGACGCTCCGCTGCTGGCGCTGACCCCGGTCAGCCCGTTTCGTCCGCGCCGCTGGCGCGGCGCGCTGCTCTCCAACAAGGCGATCGTGCGTTTCGACATTCTGGAGCCGGAAAAGCGGCCGGTGAATGCGGCCGCCGACCACACCGAGGTCAAGGCGGTGACGACGGTCACAGTGAGGGAATCGCCGACGGCAACGGCGACGCTGCTGTTCGATCCCAACCATTCGTGGAACGAGCGCATTCTCGCCGAACAGTTCAGGTATTGAACAGACCGTGCAAATAAAAACCCGGCACGAGGCCGGGTTCCTATTTGACAACACAAGACTGTTGCGGCCGCCGATCGTTGCGATTAGAACTTGTAATTCAAGCCGATGACTCCGGTGTGTATGCGGACCTTTGCTTCGACATTCAGGCCGGTGTCGACTGTATAATCGCCCTTGCCCAGATCGAAATATTTGTATTCGCCCTTGAGCGACCAGTGATCGGTAAAGGCATATTCCAGGCCCGCGCCCAGGGTCCAGCCTGCTCTGGTTTTCGAGGTGCCGTTGGTCCCGATCGGACCGCTTGTGCTAATCTCAACCCTGCCGAAGCCGAGACCGCCGGTACCGTAGATCAGCAGCCTATCCATCGCATAGCCAATTCGGCCACGCAGCGATCCGAGCATCTTTACATCGGAATCGCAAGAGAAGGTGGGGTTCGGACAGGCCGTGCCGCCATCGATGTGGGCGGCCGAGATGTCCGCCTCGACGCCATAGACTATATTTCCGCTCTGGAAATTGTAACCGGCCTGGACGCCGCCCAGGGCGCCGCTGCCATCATGATCAGCCGTCCCGCCAACAGTATATTCCCAGTCTACTTTGCTGCTGCCACCGCCGACATGTGCGCCTAGATAGAGGCCCGTCCAGTTATACGTTGATGCGACCGGCAATTCCACGACATCGGCCGCGATCGCCGGAGTCAAGGCCGCTGCCAGAAACGCAGCGGAGAGAAAAACTTTCTTCATAATATGGCCCCCTCAGCCAAGAAAATGGATGAATCATTTGTGGCTAGTTTTCTGAGTTATTTCAAATCTCAAATGACACTTTCGCGTGCGGTCAGAATGAATGCACCCTGGCGTTGCTGATCTGCAACACCTGCGCTGGTGCGAGAATGTCGCCTTGCTGAAGAGCGGGCCATCGACGAGCGGTAACCATCGCGATTAAGGTTACGGCTTCACAATCGCGCCAATGCCGCCCGTTTGTGTTGACAAATCGTGGGCTTGCGCCTACCTGCAATACCAATCTTGCAGGCGCGCGGCGCTTGCCGCGACTGCATATGTTGCGCCCCCGAACCAGCCAAAGACAGCCAAACTTGTCCTCAGACACCCAGATCGCTCAAGAAGCGTTGACCTTCGCAGACCTCGGCCTGTCGCCGAAGGTCCTTTCCGCAGTTACCGATGCCGGCTACACCGAGCCGACGCCGATCCAGGCTGGCGCCATCCCTCACGCCTTGCTCGGCAAGGACGTGCTGGGCATAGCCCAGACCGGCACCGGCAAGACGGCGTCCTTCGTCCTGCCGATGCTCACCCGGCTGGAAAAGGGCCGCGCCCGCGCCCGCATGCCGCGCACGCTGATCCTCGAGCCGACGCGCGAGCTCGCCGCGCAGGTCGAGGAAAACTTCGTCAAATACGGCAAGAACCACAAGCTCAACATCGCACTGCTGATCGGCGGCGTGTCCTTCGACGAGCAGGACAAGAAGCTCGAGCGCGGCGCCGATGTGCTGATCGCGACCCCCGGCCGCCTGCTCGACCATCGCGAGCGCGGCAAGCTCCTGCTCAACGGCGTCGAGATCCTCGTCATCGACGAGGCCGACCGCATGCTCGACATGGGCTTCATCCCCGACATCGAGCGTATCTGCGAGATGATCCCGTTCACCAGGCAGACGCTGTTCTTCTCGGCGACGATGCCGCCGGAAATCACCAAGCTCACCGAGAAATTCCTGCACGCACCGGTGCGCGTCGAAGTGTCGAAGGCAGCATCGGCCGCCACCAACATCACCCAGCGGCTGGTGAAATCCGGCCCGAAACCCTGGGACAAGCGCGAGACGCTGCGCAATCTGATGAAAGCCGAGGATGCCGAGCTGAAGAACGCCATCATCTTCTGCAACCGCAAGATCGAGGTATCGGAGCTGTTCCGCTCGCTGCTGAAATATGATTTCGACGCCGGCGCTCTGCACGGCGACATGGACCAGCGCGCGCGCATGCAGATGCTGGCCAATTTCCGTGACGGCAAGCTGCGCTACCTCGTTGCTTCGGATGTCGCGGCGCGCGGCCTCGACATTCCCGATGTCAGCCATGTCTTCAATTACGACGTGCCGATCCACGCGGAGGATTACGTCCACCGCATCGGCCGTACCGGCCGCGCCGGGCGCTCGGGCAAATCCTTCACCATCGCGACCAAGTCGGACACCAAATACATCGACGCCATCGAGCGGCTGATCGGCACGAAGATCGAGTGGCATGACGGCGATTTGTCGACGGTCGTTGCCAGCGAAGGCGGCGAGGATGAGGCCCCGCGCCGTGGCCGCGGTGCGCCACGCCGTGCCGGCCGCAAGGACGACGCCGACGCCAAGGACAGGGGCGAGCGCAAACCGCGTGAACGCCACGTCAAGCGCAGCGAGGAAGCGGCGCCGGAAGCGGTTAGCGAGGAACAGCCAGTCGTGGCCGAAGCCACCGTCGCCGACATCGACGAGCGGCGTACCCGCAAAGAGGCGATCCGGTCGGAAAACAGCGAACGCCAGGCTTCACCTGAACGGAAGGCTTCGCCGGATCGCAACGAAAGGCGCGCGCCCGAACGCGGCGACACCAGGCCGCAGCGCGAGCGCCCTGCCCGCCAGCGACAGGAAGACAATGACGCGACCGTCGGCTTCGGCGACGACATGCCGGCCTTCATGCGGATCGTCGCCAAGGTCTGATGCTGCAGCGCTTGTGCGTCCTGCGGACGCGCGAAGCACCGAAACCTGCATAAGACAGCCTCGCTTCGCGCTGAGATGGGGTTAGTCCGGCAGGCCCGCCTTGCGAAGGCCTTCGATATATCTGCTGCGATCGTCCGGTCGATAAAACGGCGGCAGCACCTCGGCGAGATTCGAAAGCCGCAGCGAGGGATCGAACTCGCAAAGCCGGGCCATCATTTGCTGCGCTTCCGTTAGGCGCCCCGCAAGGGCATGACCCGCCGCCACTACACGCATCGCGCTCACGTAGTTCGGCTGGTGCCGCAGCGACTTTCCCGCCCAAGCGACGGCGTCATCGTAGTGGCCTGCACAAAAATGAGCGAGCCCGGTGTTGAACTGCCAAGCGAACAGGCGTGGATCCAATGGGCTTAGGCGCATGGCAAGCGCGGCGTGCTCGATGGCCTTGCCTGGCTCGCCCAAGCAAGCCCTCACCCAGCTGCTGACGCCCAAAGCAGCGGCCAAGTTCGGGTTGAGAGCGAGCGCGCGATCGATGCAAGCCGCACTATCATCAAGGTCGCCGCCTACGTAGCCGAGGACGTATCCACCGTAGGAAAGCGCAATTGCATCGTCCCTTCCGAGTTCGACCGCTCTCCTGGCCAGTCGAGTAGCTTCGGCAATCTCTTCTGCACGGTCGACCATCCAGCCGTTGCTTTTTCGGGTAGCGTAGCACCGCGCCGCCCGCGCATGGGCTATCGCGAACTCCGGGTCACGGTCGATCGCCTTCATGAAGAGGCGCAAGGCGTCGTCAATCGCCGATCTACTAGTGATCGTTCGGTCAAAGGCCGCCAGCCCGCGGAGATAGTAGTCATAAGCATCGAGGCTTTCTGTCGGTTTGCGTTTGGCACGCTCGATCTCAGCCTCCTCCATTTTCGGTGTGATTGCGCCGACGATGCTCGAGGCGACCTGGTCCTGCAGACTGAAAACTTCGGCGAGCGTTCCATCAAAACGGTCGGCCCAGAGATAGGCCCCCGTCGAGGTGTCGATGAGCTGCCCGGCGATGCGCAGGCGGTCGCCCGCCCGGCGAACACTTCCCTCGACCACATAGCGCACGCCCAGCTCACGCCCGACCTGCTTTATGTCTATGGACCGTCCCCTGTAGGTGAAGCTCGAATTCCGTGCGACCACGAACAGGTGACGAAAGTGAGCCAAGGCGGTGACAATGTCTTCCACCATGCCGTCGGCGAAATATTCCTGCTCCACATCACCGCTTAGATTCTGAAACGGCAGCACCGCAATCGACGGCTGGTCGTCGCGCCTCGTCGGGGCCGCCAGAACCTGCGCCAGTGATGCGGCGGCAGAGCTTGGCTCAGGCCGCTGACGTTCAGTTCTTTCACGGGACTGCAGGGAAGCCGCAAGTGAGCTTGTCTGCTCCTCTGGGTCCGCATTCAGATGTTTTTTTAAAGCTGCCCGACACAGCTCGACCTGGCGCAAGGCCGCGTTTTCGTGACCTCGATGAGCGTGGATGCGGATAAGCGCCCGATGGGCTGCCTCCGCCGTCGGATCCGAGGCGAGCAATCTCTCCGCGAGCCCTTCGCAGGCCGTCTCTTCCGCTGAGCCGGGTGCGGGCAGCGCCAGGCTCAGCCGATCGACCAACTGCAGCGCCTTGCGCTGATACTTGCTCAGATACGGTCCAAACCACTCGTCCAGTTCGTCAGGAATCGTTTGCCCGGCAAGCAGCTCACCGCGATAGAGATCGGCTGCGAAGGCGAGATCGGTGGTCCGGCCCTCCTCTAATTTCCGGTCGAACACCGAGATGTCCGCCTCATCCGGACCGGCAATCAGCACGACGGTCTCCTGATCCCCATCGATGTAGACGGTGGCATCCAAGCTGGCCGGGAACGAGCGCCTGATGTCGACAAGCGCTTGCCGCAGACTATTGCGGGCTTGCCCATTGCTTCGCCCCGGCCAAAAGGCTTCGGAAAGCTGCTCGCGACGATGGCCGCGGCGGCCTGCGAGAACCAGAGCAGCAAAAAGAAGCGAAGTCTTGCGTGTGGCGAACCGGACGGGCCGGTGCTCCGGGGAAGTAACCTCCAGGCCCACCAAGCAACCGGATGCGCACAAATCGTCTCCAGACTTTGACCGCAGCGACAGAATAGCATCTCGGTAGATTGATTTAACACCGATTTAACGGCGGATCGTCGGACTCCTCCCAATTGTTCACGCACAGCCGAACAGCCCGAAAACACCTGCGTGGCACGCTCCCACCCGCAAACTCGAAACGGGAGACTAAGAAATGGCTCACACGGGAACTCGCGCCGGCAGCAGCGCGTCCAAACGCCGCTGGCTTGGGTCTGGCCTGAAAAGCGCAGCAATGATGATCACTGCCTTCACGGGGTGGCGGCGGACCGTCGCAAGACGCAGGGCATTGGCAAATTTGACGACCGATCAGCTGAATGACATCGGTCATTCGGAGGTCCATCAACCCGTGGTCAACGCCGCCAAGGCAGTTCTGATCACGAACTTGATGTCGATGAGGTAAGATCGGCGCTCAGATTAGTTTTGCGCCCTAAAGGTTCTTGAGCTCCAGGCGGGATGCCAGCAGGTCCAGAAAAGCGCGAACTTTGGCGGAGGATGATCTGCCTTCCGGCCACACGGCGTGTATCGGCACCGGCACAGGCTCGAATTCGGTCAGAACCAGTTCCAGGCGGCCGTCGTCCACCAGGTGTTTTATCTGCCAAAGCGGCGAGTAGCCCAGACCCAATCCGTGAACCGCGGCTGCATAGATGGATATCATCAAATTCGACCGGAAAGTGCCCGCGACCTTCACCGACCGGGGCTTGCCTTCAATCTGAAACATCCATTCGCCCGGGCGGCCGTCGACAGTTCGTACGATGCAATCGTGCTCACGCAATTCAAGCGGATGGGCCGGTCGGCCGCGTTGCTGGAAGTAGGCAGGTGCGCCGAACACGACGCGCCGCAACGCCCCCAGCCGCTTCGCACGTAAATTGGAATTCGGCAAATTGCCGATCCGGACCGCCAAATCGAGACCCTCGGCATCAAGATCGACAAATTCATCGGAAAGCTGGAGGTCAACCTCGACGCGGGGATATGTCCGCATACAGTCGGCGATGACCGGCATCAGGAAATCCGGGCCGAACAGAACCGGGGCACTCACACGCAGGATGCCCGACGGCTCCGACCGTCGGTTGGCCGCCTGAAGCCTGGCTTCGTTAATTTCCTCGACGGCGGGTTTGATGCGCTGGAAAAAAGCCGCTCCGGCTTCGCTCGGCGTCGAGCGGCGTGTCGTCCTGTGCAGAAGCTCGACCCCGATGGATTCCTCCAATGTCGCCAAGGACCGACTGACCGACTGCAGTGAGCGGTTCAGCCGGCGTGCGGCAGCCGTCAGGCTGCCGTGCTCGACAATGGCAATGAAGGCCTCGAAATCATCTATCCGGCTCATCGCTCCTTTCTCCCGAAAATCGGGAGAAACTATCGCAAAATCGATCAATTGTAACGCAGTTCGCTAGATTTTATCTTCCCTGCATAGGCCGAAAGGCAGACTTGAGGGAAGGAGATCGTCATGCGAACACCCAGTCCAACGGTCCTGATCGTAGGCGCCGCAGGCCGCGTTGCCGGTTTGGTGGTGCCTGAACTCGTCCGCCGCAATGCCAGGATTCGGTCGCTTGTTCGTGACGCCGCGAGTGCCGAAAAAGCCCAGAAAGCCGGTGCATCCGAGATCGCGATCGGAGATCTGCGCGACCATCGGAGCCTTGAGCAGGCCGTGGAAGGTGTCGACGGTGTCTTTCACATCGGACCGGCCTTTGCTCCCGACGAAGCCGCCATGGGGGTTGCCATGGTTGAGGCGGCGGCGCGAGCAGGCGTTCGAAAGTTCGTCTTTTCGTCGGTGATCCAGCCGACCAATACGAGGCTGGAAAACCATGCAAGCAAGGTACCCGTTGAAGCTGCCCTCTATTCGACGAACATGGAGTACACCATTCTGCACCCGGCCAATTTCATGCAAAATATCGCGGCGGCCTGGCCGTCCGTCGTCGAGCACGGCGTTTTCGCCGAGCCGTTTCCAAGGACGGCGAAGCTCGCCCGCGTCGACTATCGCGATGTGGCTGAAGTTGCGGCAATCGCACTGACCGAAGCGCGTTTGTCCTATGCGACCCTCGAGCTGTGCGCCGACGGTATGCACAGCCGCGAAGAGGTCGTCGCCATGATGAGCGAAGCGCTTGGCCGGCCGGTTTCGGCGGGCGAGCCGACATTTCAGGACTGGGCGGCGAAGGCCCGCCTTCCCTATACGGACCGGCAGTTGCAGATGCTGGCCAAAGTACACAGCCACTACGCCAAATACGGCCTCGGCGGGAACAGCCTGACGTTGCGTGCCGTGCTTGGCCGCGAGCCGCGTTCGCTGCGAAGCTTCATTCGGGAATTGGCGCTGCAGACGGCATATGCCGCCTGATCGTCCTCACAATAGCGCCTACGCATATTTTTTTATTAGGAGATTTCGATGCAAGCATCACCGGACCGAGCCTTCAAGTTGAGAAAGCTGCCGCCCTCCTACGGCGCGGTGGTGATGCCGTTGGTTCTTTCGATTCTGATGTCCTCGATTGTCTCGGCGGTTTCGACGGCAATCGGCGCAGGCTGGACGAACGGGTTTATAGCGGCCTGGAGCTATGCGTGGGGCGCTTCATGGCTTGTTGCGTTTCCCAGCCTGCTGATTGTGCTTCCGATCGTGCGCCGGATCGTTGCCGCAATTGTCGATCAGCCGGCCCGGTCCTGATATCGCGAACGAAGGGCGCCGGCGGCCGGTGGTCCGGCATAACCATTAGAGCGGCCCCTTGCGGGGCCGCTCTCGGTTCATGTGCTTGCCTCAGGTGAGCGGCGACAGCTGGATCTCGACGCGGCGGTTCTGAGCCCGGCCGGCAGCCGTCGCATTGGAGGCGATCGGACGCGTCTTGCCGAAGCCGGTGACGGCGAAGCGGCGGGAATCGACGCCCTGTCCGGACAGATAGTTGGCGACCGCCAAAGCACGGCGCTGCGACAGGTCGAAATTGTGCTCGTCGCCGCCGGTCGAGTCGGTGTGGCCGAACACGTCGACGGTGGTCTGCCGGAACTTTTTCAGCACAAGGGCAACCGAATTCAGCACCGGATAGAAACCGGCCTTCACCGCGTCCTGGTCGACGTTGAAGGTGATGTCGGACGGCATATTGAGGATGATCTGGTCGCCGGTGCGGGTGACGCTGACGCCGGTGCCCTGAAGCTGTCGGCGCAGTTCGGCCTCGTTCTGGTCCATGGTGGCACCGATGGCACCGCCGGCAAGCGCGCCGATGCCCGCGCCGATCAGCGCGTTGCGGCGGTCGTTACCGCCGGCAAGCATGCCGAGCCCGGCACCCGCCAAAGCACCGAGACCGGCGCCGGCAGCGGTGTTGGAAACCTTCTGTTCCCCGGTGTAGGGATCGGTGGTGCATGCGCTCACGAGCACAGCCGTCGCCACGACGGCGAGCACAATCTTTTTCATATGGTGGTCCCTCTCCATTCCACGGTCGCGCAACGGCGCACCGCATCAGCCCTTCCAGCGACTTGTACCATGAAATGCGGCGAAAAACGGACCAGCAAAAGCCGTTGCCGCGGCTTTCCCCGGCTCAATTCCACACGCCTGCAGCGGCTCGCGCGACCACCCCAATTCGATCGGCTACCAGAGATTCTTGCCGTCGATGACCACCACTTCGACCTTGTCGAGATCGAAATCGTCGAACAGCCGCGAGTTCACGCTGATCTTCGGATTGTCGAAATTCGGCTCGCCTGTCGACCAGTCCGGCGTCTCGGTGAAGGTGCCGCAGCCGCAGGTGGCGCAAAAACCGTGTTTTATGGTTTTCGATCCCCACTGGTAGAACGAAACATTCTCCGGCGGGCTGGTGAGTCTGAATTGCGATGGGGTGTAATAGGCCCACAACGAACCGCGTTTCGAACAGAAGGAACAGGTGCATCGCGTCACTGTCTGCGGCGCTTGCGAAACCTCGAACGTCGTCGCCTTGCAGTGGCAGCTTGCCTTGATGGTCATGAATTGGTCCCTCACAATGCCGCCGCCCCGTACGGCAAAGGCAGCATAAAGAAACGCTCCTGACAACTGCCGGTCAGCAGACCTGTGAGCCTGCGATGCACAGATCGAAGGCCCATCGATCCAAAACCGCTGCACACGCTCGGGTCAGCCCGTGGGCAAGCTTTTGGGCGTCATGCGCTAGTAGGACGATGGGGGCACGAACAGGCAGATGGTCTTTCCGTCATTGGCACCGGCAACGGAGCACCAATGATATTCGCCGTCGGGCGAATTCTTGATCCGCTTGTCGCTATAGGCCACGACTTCCCCGGTTCCTTTGATGACATAGCCCTCGGGACGTTCGCTGATCGATGTCTGAGAGACCTCGCGGCAATCATAGCCCGAGCAGCAGGAGAACGGATAGCTCCAGCCTTGCGGCATTGCCGCGGTCGGCTTGGCATCATGCGCCAGAGCAGGCGCCGCAAATGGAATGGCGGCAGCAATCAAAACCACTGCCGCGACAAGTGAATTCAGGAGTCGGCGCGCCGTGCGGGCGACTGGGGCCGGTCTGGTTGTGAGAGCAGGCATGAGCGCAGTTCCTATCAACGGTTGTCAAGCATTTCGCTTGCCCGTTCCCGGAACGTGTCTTCCCAGTGGCCGGATCGTCAGGTCGCAGATACGCCGCGTCCGGCCATAAATGCTTTTTTCCTCCCCAGCGCATGAATGCTGGGCTGATTCCTTGGTTGGCGCAAGGAATTGCTGTCGCAATCGAACGCCGACCTCTGCAGCCGGAACCAACCTGCCGCCCTGGTTGACGAACCTCGTCGACCCCCGGCAGAGGGATCGCCAATAACGGGATTTGGCTCGCGCTGGTTCCAGGCTTGGCACCGGCAGGCCCGAGGCATCCGCGTCAAAAGCGGAAATCGATTTTGAAAAACTCTACGAAAAACAAAGTTGTAGAACGACAGGTAGGTGCAAATTGAGAGCTCGTCACTCTCGCACGATGGCCGTAACTCTCGCGTGATGAACCCACATTCCTGCCGGATTGGTGCCCGGCGGCCTCAGTCGATATCGGCCACCGTTTCGCCGGCGCCACCCTCGATCCGCTGCGACAGCGAGGCTTCCATGAAATCATCGAGGTCGCCGTCGAGCACGCTCGACGGGCTGGTGCTCTCGACACCGGTGCGCAGATCTTTCACCAACTGATAGGGCTGCAGCACGTAGGACCGTATCTGGTGGCCCCAGCCGATATCGCTCTTCGACGCTTCCGTGGCGTCCGCCACCGCTTCGCGCTTCTTCAGCTCTTCCTCGTAAAGCCGCGAGCGCAGCATTTCCCAGGCCTTGGCCTTGTTCTTGTGCTGGGAGCGCTCGGCCTGGCAGGCAACCGCGATGCCGGTGGCGAGATGGGTTATGCGCACGGCCGAATCGGTGGTGTTGACGTGCTGGCCGCCCGATCCCGACGACCGATACGTGTCGATACGGACGTCGGATTCGGAAACGTCGATGTCGATCGTATCGTCGATGACGGGATAGACCCAGACGCTGGCGAAGGAGGTGTGGCGGCGCGCATTGCTGTCATAGGGCGAAATCCGCACGAGACGATGCACGCCGGATTCCGTCTTCAGCCAGCCGTAGGCGTTGTGGCCCTTGATCAGCAGCGTGGCGGACTTGATGCCGGCTTCTTCACCGTCATGTACTTCCAGCACTTCGACCTTGAAGCGGCGGCGCTCGGCCCAGCGCGTATACATGCGCAGAAGCATCGAGGCCCAGTCCTGGCTTTCGGTGCCGCCGGCGCCAGCATGGACTTCCAGATAGCTATCGTTGGCGTCAGCCTCGCCCGACAGCAGCGTTTCGATCTGGCGCGCCTTGGCCTCGCCGCGCATCGAGCGGATCGCCGCTTCGGCCTCCGCGATTACGCCCTCGTCGCCCTCTTCCTCGCCAAGCTCGATCAGGCCGATATTGTCTTCCAGGGCCTGGGTGAGGCCTTTGACCGCGGCAATACCTTCCTCGAGGCCCTGACGCTCGCGCATCAGCTTTTGCGCTTCCAGCGGCTCGTTCCAGAGGCTCGAATCCTCGGCACGGACATTCAGGTACTCAAGCCGCTTTATGGCTTGATCCCAGTCAAAGATGCCTCCTCAGCAGGGTTATCGCCTGCCTGATCTCGTCGACAATATTTTGCGTTTCCGCGCGCATGGCTGGCTGTTCTGTCCTGTTGCTAAATGGCGGCTTGATGGCGCGATACATAGGGACGGCACCGGCCCCTGTAAAGCGGAATGGGCCGGCTCGACCATCATCGTCAAGTCGGCCCGACCCGATGTAGCGATTGTCAGTAGAGCCCGCCGCCGCCCGACTGGATGGCCTGGTTGGCCTGCGGCGACAGCGCCCCGCCGGTGGCGTTGGAGCCGTCCGCACCCATGCCGATCACCCAATAGCTGTCGGCGGGACCGGTACCCGGCTTGAAGGCTTCGGTGATGGTTCCGGCGTCGCCCGCGTTGGCTCGCATGCCGGTCTTGCGATTGATCGCAATCAGCTTCATGCCTTCCGGAACCTTGAAGTCGACATTGGGCGTGCCATCCAGCGCCACGCGCATGAAATCCTTGAAGATCGGCGCGGCAAGGCCGCCGCCGGTCGCGCCCTTGCCAAGACCTTTCGGCTGATCGTAGCCCATATAGAGGCCGACAACGAGGTTCGGCGTATAGCCGATGAACCAGGCATCCTTTTCGTCGTTGGTCGTTCCGGTCTTGCCGGCGATGTGACGGCCAAGCTCGTTGATGGTGGCGCCGGTACCGCGTTGCACGACGCCCTCCATCATCGATGTGATCTGGTAGGCGGTCATCGGATCGAGCACCTGCTCGGAGTTGTCGACCAGCTCCGGCTCTGGCTGGTCCTGCCACTCGGCGGCATTGCAGTTCGAGCAGCCGCGTTCGTCCTGCCTAAAGACGGTCTTGCCGTAGCGATCCTGGATGCGGTCGATCAGCGACGGCTTGATCGACTTGCCGCCATTGGCCATGATCGAATAGGCCGACACCATGCGCATCACCGTCGTCTCGCCGGATCCCAGCGCCATCGGCAGATACGGCGCCAGGTGGTCGTAGACGCCGAAACGCTCGGCATATTCCACGACCAGCTTCATGCCCATGTCGTTGGCAAGCCGCACCGTCATCAGATTGCGCGATTTCTCGATGCCGGAGCGCAACGTCGCCGGGCCGGCCACCGTTCCGTCGTAGTTCTTGGGCGTCCAGGTCGTGTTGCCGCTCTGGATGGTGATCGGCCCGTCCATGATCACGGAGGCGGGGGTATAGCCATTGTCGAGGGCGGCCGAATAGACGATCGGCTTGAACGACGATCCCGGCTGGCGCATGGCCTGCGTCGCCCGGTTGAACTCCGATTGCGCGTAGGAGAAACCGCCGACCATGGCCAGGACGCGTCCGGTATGCGGGTCCATGGCGATCAGGCCGCCTTCCACTTCGGGAACCTGGCGCAAGCTGTAGCTGTTGTCCGAGCCGTCGTTCTTCTGCACGAAAATCACGTCGCCCGGCTTCAACACGTCGGCGGGCGACTTCGCCTTGACGGTCCTGCCGTCGACCACGTGGCGCATGGCGAAGCTCATGTCTTCCTTGCTGACAGTGCCTTCGACGCGGTCCTTGACGATTTCGCCGGAGATCTGGCGCGTCGGCTGCAGGCCGATGGACAGGCCGGTGGCCGAGCTGTCGAGCACGACGGCGAGCGACCATTCCGGCACGTCCTCCAACCGCTTGACGTTGCCCAGCGGCACGCCCCAGTCGCCGGAAACGTCGATGCTCGTGACCGGCCCGCGGTAGCCGCGCAGCGTGTCGAACTTCATAAGTCCGTTCTGCATGGCCTTGCGGGCAATCAGCTGCATCTTCGGATCGAGCGTCGTGCGGACGGAAAGGCCGCCCTCGTAGAGCGCATTCTCGCCATAGCGCGCGATGATCTGGCGACGCACTTCCTCGGTGAAATACTCCCCGGCGAAGAGATAGTTGCCGGTGCGGCGCGGCGTGACGCCGAGCGGCTCGGCCTTGGCCTTCTCGCCTTCCTCATGCGTGACGTAACCGTTCTCGACCATCTGGTCGATCACCCAGTTGCGGCGCTCCAAGGCGCGATCGGCATGCTTGAAGGGATGGTAGTTGTTCGGCCCCTTCGGCAGAGAGGCGAGATAGGCGGCTTCGGCCACGGTGAGCTCGTTCACCGATTTGTCGAAATAGGTTAGCGCAGCACCGGCGACGCCATAGGCGCCGAAGCCGAAGAAAATCTCGTTGAGATAGAGCTCGAGAATGCGATCCTTTGAGTAGGCCTGCTCGATGCGGAAGGCGAGGATCATCTCCTTGATCTTGCGCTCGTAGGTCTGGTCTGAAGACAACAGGAAGTTCTTCGCCACCTGCTGGGTGATGGTCGAGGCGCCGACCTGGCGCTTTCCCGAGCCAACATTCTGCAGGTTGACGACAATGGCCCGGCCAAGGCCGGTCACGTCGATGCCGGGGTGATTGTAAAAGTTCTTGTCCTCGGCCGACAGGAAGGCCGCCTTGACACGATCCGGGATCGCCTGAATCGGCAGATAAAGCCGCCGCTCACGCGCATATTCGGCCATCAGCGCGCCATCCGACGCGTGGATGCGGGTCGTCACCGGCGGCTCGTATTTGGCCAGCACCTCGTAATCGGGCAGGTCCTTCGACAAATGGCCGATATAGATCGCCACGCCCGCCGCGACCAAAAGGGCCAGCGTCGTGCCGATGCCGAAGAAATAGCCAATGAGACGAATCATACCCGCTCCAGTCCTTGGTTCGGGAATTTCCTAAACGAAGCCGCCCTTCGCGCAAGCTTTCGGGACGATCCCAAACCGTAATCGCAAAACCCATGTCGCGACCATGTGGGCAAAATACGGCAGCGTGGAATTTCGGTTTCGAATGCCGGAAATAAAAGCACAGGGTGTTGTCGCCGTGCAACGCTGCTTCAGGTTGTGGGCGCCGGCGGACATTTCAGCCTCCGGCCCCCGTTCCGCTCTTGGCCGAAGCAAATAGGGCAACGGCGTTGGTTATGCTCTGGGTCGCCTTGTTGCGCCAATCGGCGCTGAGCAATTGCGCTTCGTCCTTGGCGTTCGACAGATAGCCGAGTTCGACCAGCACGGATGGAACGTCCGGCGCTTTCAGCACCTTGAAGCCGGCAGAACGCTGCGGGTTGTTGATCAGACCGACGCTGGTGGAAAGCTGTCCGACGAGAGTATGGGCGAAGCTCATCGAAAAATTATGCGTCTCGCGGCGGATCAGGTCGATCAGGATATCGGTCACTTCCTTGCTGTCGTCCTTGATCTCCATGCCGGCGAACTGGTCGGAAAGATTTTCACGGTCGGCAAGCGCCTGCGCCTCGGGATCGGAAGCCTTGTCGGACACGGTGTAGACCGTTGCGCCGCGAATGCCCTTGAGGCTGATCGTGTCGGCATGGATCGAGATGAGCAGGTCGGCCTCATGCTGGCGGGCAATGCGCACGCGGTCGTCGAGCCGCAGGAACACGTCGGTCTCACGTGTCAGGAACACGTCGTATTTGCCGCCGGCGGCGAGCTTGTCGCGCAGTTCCATGGCGAAGGCGAGCGTCACGTTCTTCTCGACCGTCCCGTTCAGGCCCTCGGCGCCGCCGTCGATGCCGCCATGGCCGGGATCGATGACGACGGTGAAACGATGGCCCGGATTGGAGACCGGCCCGGTACCGACCCTGCCGGCCTTGTCGGCGGAGACCGTCGAACCGGTGGTCAGCGCCTGATTGGCGAGCGCTGCGTCGAATTCCCGCTGCGAGGCCGCCGACATGTCGATGGCGATGCGGTAGCCGTTGCCGTCATCGTTCTTGAGCACGTCGAGATTGTCGACGGCGAACGGTCCCTTGCCGGTGAGAATCAGCCGCGATTTCCCCTCGCCGAGTCCGCCGTAACGCACGGCGCGGACAAGCCCGCGCGGCTTCATATCCTTGGCATTGAGGGCGAATCTCGTGGCCGGGAGATCGATGACCAGGCGATTGGGGCCGCGCAGCAGGAACCATTTGATGTCGGGCTCGCGGTCGAAATTGATGACGATACGCATCTTGGTGGCATCGCCGGCCATCTTGTAGCTTATGGCACCGAGCGGTGCGTCGGCAGCACGCGAAAGCGGCGAAAAGACCAGGCAAGCCAGGATCAGCGGCAGCAGGCAGGCGGTGCGGAAGAACCAGCCTCCATGATGACGGCCCTTGTCTGCGAAGCCTGCCAGTCCCATCTTTCTACCAATCGCTCCCGTTGGCGTCATGCCCGATCGCTTGTCGAAGTGCCCTATTGCTTGTCAAAGTGCTGGCAGGCCGCGAACTCGATTAACGATTGGTATCCAGAGAAGGTTAACCAAGCCTTTTCATGGAAGGCTTGGAACCGGGGCTTCCGCTGCGGAACGGCTTTTTGCCGGCATCGGGAATCGGGGTTGCCTTCCAACCCGCCAAATCATAAAAGCGATGGTGGATCACTGCAATCCTGGAACCGTCCTCCTCCGCAGCTTCCTGCTACAGGTCAGACGCAAGACGGCTCCTTTCGCTTCAGGCGAAGAAGGCATCGGTGATCGCGACGATTTTCGCAGGCGTGCTCCCGTGGCGGGGGAATCGCCTGCGTGAGCAAAACGGCCGGGATTGTCCCGTGCCGGCTCTGTATGAGCAAACAAGCTGGTCCGGTTTTTTCCGGGCTTTGGTTCAAAAGGTTCTGCTGGTGACGATGGCTTCAAGCGCAATCATGGAAAGGTCCGCAACAAACCGCGCCACTACGGCTGCGGGCGGCACCGCCATGGCGCTCAGGCAGCGGCCGGCGGACGTTCAATTGTCCGGCACCCATGTTCCAGGTCCACGGCAGCGGGCAGTGTCCTGCAAGCTGCGGCCGACGGCTGCCGGGAGGAAACGAAATAATGCCCAACAAAATGCTGATAGACGCCTCCCACCCGGAGGAAACACGCGTTGTCGTCGTTCGCGGTAACCGTATTGAAGAATTCGACTTTGAATCCCAGGACAAGAAGCAGCTCAAAGGAAACATCTATCTCGCCCGCGTAACGCGCGTCGAACCTTCCCTCCAGGCAGCCTTTGTCGAATATGGCGGCAACCGTCACGGTTTCCTCGCCTTCAGTGAAATACATCCCGACTACTACCAGATTCCGGTCGCCGACCGTCAGGCGCTGCTGCGTGCGGAAGCACAGGAAGCCCAGGACGAAGAGGACGAGGAAGCCGAAGGCGAGGACCGCCAGAGCCGCGACCGTGGCAAGCGCGGACGCCGGCGCGGCGGCAAGAGCCGCGACCGCGGCGAGCACAGGCGCGAGGCAGGCGCGGCCGACGGTGAGAATGGCGAGAACGGCGAAGATGCCGTCGCAGAAAAGCTGGATGCCGTTGCCGACAACACCACGTCCGACACTGCCGGACAGAGCGAGGATGCCGCTGGACAGATTGAAGAAGTCGCGCATAGCGGCGAGACCGAGCCTTCCGAAGGCGGATCGAGTTCCATCGCTGCCAGCGTCGATGCCGACGTAATCTCCGAAGCCGTCCCACAAGTCGAGACAAGCGGGGCCGAGACAAGCGGCGAAGCGACGTCCGAAGACAATGATCGCGGCATGCTGGAGGAGGTGCAATCCTCGCATCCGGACGATCACGAGATCGAATCGGTCGGCGCTGAAGACGCGCTCGAAGAAGTGCGCAACCGCCGCAAGCCGGTGCGCCGCCAGTACAAGATTCAGGAAGTGATCAAGCGCCGGCAGATCCTGCTGGTACAGGTCGTCAAGGAAGAGCGCGGCAACAAGGGTGCAGCGCTGACCACCTACCTGTCGCTGGCCGGCCGCTATTCGGTGCTGATGCCGAACACGGCACGCGGCGGCGGTATTTCGCGCAAGATCACCAATGCGCAGGACCGCAAGCGGCTGAAGGAAGTGGTCGCCGATCTCGAAGTGCCGCAAGGCATGGGTGTCATCCTGCGTACGGCCGGCGAAAGCCGCACCAAGGCAGAGATCAAGCGCGACTACGAATATTTGATGCGACTTTGGGAAAATGTTCGCAATCTGACGCTGCAATCGACGGCCCCTGCCCTGGTCTATGAGGAAGGCAGCCTGATCAAGCGCTCGGTGCGCGACCTCTACAACAAGGATATCGACGAGATCCTGGTTTCCGGCGAAGAAGGCTACCGTGAAGCCAAGGACTTCATGCGCATGCTGATGCCGAGCCACGCCAAGGTGGTTCAGCCGTTCCGCGACACGACGCCAATCTTTGTGCGCAACGGCATCGAAGCGCAGCTCGACCGCATGCTGCAGCCGCAGGTGACGCTGAAGAGCGGCGGCTACATCATCATCAACCAGACGGAAGCGCTGGTCGCCATCGACGTCAATTCGGGCCGTTCCACCAAGGAGCACTCGATCGAGGACACCGCACTTCACACCAATCTGGAAGCCGCCGAGGAAGTCGCCCGGCAATTGAGGCTGCGCGATCTCGCCGGCCTCATCGTCATCGACTTCATCGATATGGAGGAGAACCGCAACAACCGCTCCGTCGAGAAGCGGCTGAAGGATCACCTCAAGAACGATCGTGCCCGCATCCAGGTCGGCCGCATCTCGCATTTCGGCCTGATGGAGATGTCGCGCCAGCGCATCCGTGCCAGCGTGCTGGAATCGACCATGAAGCCTTGCCCGCATTGCGGCGGCACCGGCCATGTGCGCTCCGATTCGTCGGTCGCGCTGATGGTGGTGCGGGCAATCGAGGAATTCCTGCTCAAGGATTCGCGCAGCCACATCACGGTGCGGACGCCGGCGGCGACCGCGCTCTATGTGCTCAATCACAAGCGCGGCACGCTGGTGGAATTCGAGCACCGCTTCGGCGTGACCATCACCATCGAAGCCGATGACGCGGTCGGTGCACAACACTATGCCATCTTCCGCGGCGCGCTGGCCGAAAAGCCGGAAGGCTTTGTCGAGGCGCGCACGTTCCCGGCCTATGTCGAGCCGGAAGAACCCGAGGACGAGATCGTCATCGAAGAGGAAGACGAGGCACCGGTGCAGGCCGAGCAGCCACGCCCTGCCCAGCAGCCGCAGCAGCCAAGGTCCGGCGAGGACGGCGAAGGCCGCGATCGCAAGCGCCGCAAGCGCCGCAGACGGCGCGGCGGCAAGGATCGTGAACACGGGGATCGTGAACACGGGGAACGTGAACACGCCGATCGCGAGCATGGCGCTGCTGTGGAAGGTGCTTCCGTTTCGGCGCCGATAGACGATGCCTTCGTAGCCGCCGGCGATCAAGGCGCCGAAGCGGAACGTGAAACGCCGGC
This sequence comes from Mesorhizobium sp. M0522, assembly GCF_040321085.1. Classification (NCBI taxonomy): domain Bacteria; kingdom Pseudomonadati; phylum Pseudomonadota; class Alphaproteobacteria; order Hyphomicrobiales; family Phyllobacteriaceae; genus Mesorhizobium; species Mesorhizobium sp. M0522. Next base: position 54,877 of record NZ_JAMYQW010000026.1, on the reverse strand, counting down.
CGGTGTTGCCGAAACGGCGGAAGCGGCGGACGACGGTCACGGCAAGAAGCGCCGGCGCGGCAAGCGCGGCGGCAAGCGCAATCGCCGTGAGGACGGCGAGGACGGCTTGGAAGCTGCCCCCGGCGAGCCCACCGCCACGACGGAAGGTGCCGTGTCGGAAGCAGAGCCCGTAATCGGCGAGCCGGAAGGTGCGCCGCCGGCCGAAGAGCTTGCGGTGCTTGCTCCGGCGAACGACGACATGCCGAGCGCCGAAAAGCCGAAGAAGCCGCGCCGTGCCGCCAAGCCGAAGAAGGTTGCGGCGGAAGCAGTTGCCGAGATTGCGGGCGCCGAGACATCGGCTGCCGAGGCCGCCTCCGTGGCTTCCGGCGAGACCGCTGCGCCGGCTTCGCAGGAGACCGAAGCGGCGGCTGCCGAGGAAACGCCGAAGGTCCGGCCGTCGCGGCGCAAGCCCGTACCGGTGGATGCTCCGGTCGTGCCGGTCGTCTCCTCGATCGTCCCGGACGAGGCAAAGACCGACGAGGCAAAGACCGAGGAAGCAAAGGCCGAGGACAAGCCGAAGCGTGCCGGCTGGTGGCAACGGAAGGGCTTTTTCTAAGCCTTCCGTGCATTAGCCAGACTTTCTGATTAAAAAAATCCCGCGCTGCCGATCGGCTGCGCGGGATTTTTTTGCCCCAATTCAGGCGACAGGCACCAGAGCGGAATGCATTCAAATTGAATGGGGCATTCCGCTCTAACTGTTTGTTTTGCCGCATTTGTGCGGACGCCAAATGATTCCATTTGGCTGCAAAATGCTTATGGCGCGAAGATCGACCAGTTCATCGTCTTCGCCAATTTTTCCAGCGCGATCGACCCCAGCCTCGAATTGCCATTGGCATTGAGGCCAGGGGACCAGACGGCAAGCGAGGTGACGCCCGGCACGATCCCCAATATGCCGCCGCCAACGCCGCTCTTGCCGGGAATGCCGACGCGGAAAGCGAAGTCGCCGGAGCCGTCATAGTGGCCGCAGGTCAGCATCATCGCGCCGATGCGGCGGGCGCGCTCTGCCGAGACGACGGAATGCCCGGTCGCCGGGTTCTTGCCGCCATTGGCAAGGAAGCGGCCGGCCAGGGCCAGTTGCCGGCAGCTCATGGCGATAGCGCAATGGTGGAAATAGACGCCCAGCGCCAGCTCCGGCGCGTGATTGAGATTACCGAACGATTTCATGTAATTGGCAAGTGCGAAATTGCGAAAGCCGGTGGCGCGTTCGGACGCCGCGACCTCGCGGTCGATGATGATGGTGTCGTCATCGGCCAGGAACTGGATGAAGCGCAGGATCTCGCCGATCGCCTCGCGCGGCTGATGGCCGGCAAGCAGGATGTCCGAGACCACGATGGCGCCGGCATTGATGAATGGATTGCGCGGAATGCCGTTCTCGTGCTCGAGCTGGACGATCGAGTTGAACGGATTGCCCGAAGGTTCGCGCCCAACCCGCTGCCACAGCGCGTCGCCGACATTGCCGAGCGCCAGCGTCAGCGTGAACACCTTTGAGATGCTCTGGATCGAAAACGCCTCGTCGGCATCGCCCGCGGTCAGCACGCGGCCGTCATTGGTCACCGCGGCAATGCCGAATTTTTTCGGGTCGATCTTGCCGAGCTGGGGAATATAGCTGGCGACGTCGCCGCGATCGGTACGCTCCGCCATTTCGGCAGCGACCTCGCGCAACGCATGTTCGAGTTGGGGCGCCTGATCAAACTCCGGCATCGTCGCACCCGCTACTTCAGCCAGCGTTCGATACGCGCCATCGCCTCGACCATGTCGTCGTGGCTGCCGGCATAGGAAAAGCGCATCGTACGATGGCCTTGCAGCGGGTCGAAATCGCGGCCCGGCGTCGCAGCCACATGCGCCTCGGCAAGCATCCGGCGCGCAAACGCCATGCTGTCATTGGTGTGCCTGGTGACGTCGCAGAAGGCGTAGAACGCGCCGTCCATCGGCGCGGCCAAAGCAAAGCCGAGCTCCGGCAGGCGTTGCATCAGGAGCTCGCGGTTCCAGGCATAGCGCGCCTTCACCGCTTCCAGCTCTGGCGTCGCCTTGAATGCCTCGATCGCGGCAATCTGAGACAGTTCGGGCGGCGAGATGTAGAGGCTCTGGGCGATGCGCTCGACTGGCCGCACCAGTTCCTGCGGCAGCACCATCCAGCCGATGCGCCAGCCGGTCATGCAATAATATTTCGAGAAGGAATTGATCACCGTCACATCCGCGCCGAAAGCAAGCGCCGTCGTGTCGGGCGCCGCATAGGCCAGCCGGTGGTAGATTTCGTCCGAGATGACGGCGATGCCGAGCTCTTGCGCCGTCTCGACCAGCGCCTCGAGATCGCCGGCGGGAATGACCGCGCCGGTCGGGTTGGCCGGGCTGGCGAACAGCACGCCCTTCAGCGGTTTTTCGCGATGCGCGGCTTGCAGGTGCTCGGCATGCAGATAGGCGGCGCCGTCCAACTCGATCTCGGCGACGTCGATGCCGAGCGCGGCCATGATGTTGCGATAGGCAGGATAGCCGGGCGCAGCGATGGCGACGCGGTCGCCTGGATCGAACATTGCCAGGAAAGCGAGGTTGAAGGCAGCCGACGATCCGGTGGTGACGGCTATCCGCTCGGGCGAAACGTCAAGCCCGTAGTGCTCGCCATAATGCGCCGCGATCGCCTTGCGCAGGCCGGCGAGGCCCAGCGCGTCGGTATAGCCGATGCGGCCTGCTTTCAAGGCATTGGCCGCCGCTTCGCGAACCCCGGCCGGCGCCGGATCGGAAGGCTGGCCGACGGCCATGGAAACGACCGGCAGGCCCTTGGCTTTCAGCCGATTCGCCTCGGCCAGGATGTCCATGGCATGGAACGGTTCGACCGCGCCGCGGCGCGAAAGCGAAACAACCATTTTTCAATCCACCACACTTGTCCGCACGTGCCGGCCATGCTGGCCGCGCCGCACAAATGCCCGATTGGTGTGGGGATCACAAGTTCGGTAAGTTTAGGCTGCCGACTTTTCATCCTTCGCCCACTCGTCTACCAGTGGACCTGCCATGTTGAGCCGACCCAAATCGACGATCGCCAGGACAGCGCGCGCCCTCGCGACGCTTTCGCTTGCCGCGGTGGTCGCCATGGCCGGCTCGGTCAATGCTTTTGCGCAGAATGTGCCGGTTGTGCGCGATGCCGAGATCGAGGCGCTGGTGCGCGATTACGCGCGGCCGATCTTCAAGGCGGCGGGCTTGTCGGGCGACGCCATCAACATCGTGCTGGTCAACGACCAGAGCTTCAACGCCTTTGTTGCCGGCCGCCGCCTGTTCATCAACACCGGCGCGCTGATGACGGCCGAAACGCCCAACGAGATCATTGGCGTCATTGCCCACGAGGCCGGCCATATCGCCGGCGGACACCAGCAGAAATTGCGAGAACAGCTCGAGCGCGCCAAGACGATGGCGATCCTGGCGACGCTGCTTGGCGCCGGCGCCATGGTGGCCGGCGCCACCAGCAACAGCCGCGGTCTCGCCGGCGCCGGCATGGGCGTGGTGGCCGGCGGCGGCGAGATGGCGCAACGCAGTATCCTCGCTTATCAGCGCACCGAAGAGATGACCGCCGACCGTTCGGCGATCACCTATCTCAATGCAACCGGCCAGTCCGGCATGGGCATGCTGAAGACGTTTGGCCGCTTCCAGAACGCATTGTCGCTCTCGGGCGCGCAAGTCGATCCCTACAGGATCAGCCATCCGATGCCGCAGGAGCGTATCGCCAATCTCGAAGTGCTGGTGAAGCAGAGCCCTTACGTCGACAAGGTCGACCCGCCGGCACTGCAGCAGCGCCACGACATGATGCGCATCAAGATCGCCGCCTACATGCAGGGCCAGGCGGCGGCGTCGCGATTGATGCGCAAGAACCCCGGCAGCCTCGCCTCACGCTATGGCGACGCGCAGATGACCTATCTTTTCGGCAATCTGGCGTCGGCGCTCACCAAGACCAACGCGTTGATCAAGGAACAGCCGAAAAATCCCTATTTCCAGGAATTACGCGGCGACATCCTGATGAAGGCGAACCGGCCGAAGGATGCGGCGGACGCCTATGCCAAGTCGGTCAGCCTCGATCCGGCGCGATCGGGGCTGCTGCCGGTCTCTTACGGCCAGGCGCTGATGGCGATCGGCACGCAGGATTCGCTGAAGAAGGCGGTGGCGCAGATCAACACCGGCCTCGGACGGGATCGCGAAAACGCCGCCGGATACCGCTATCTGGCACAGGCTTACGGGGAACTCGGCAACATCCCGGCCGCCGAGCTTGCAACCGCCGAAGGGCATTTCTATTCCGGCGACTACAAGAATGCGAAAATCTTCGCCATGCGGGCGCAGCAGAGCATGAAGCGGGGCGAGCCGGGCTGGCTTCGCGCGCAGGACATTATAAACTACGCACCATCAGGTAAGAAGAAGTGAACCTTTCGGACGCAGGCTGCGACACAGCCAAAGCGAGCGGACCGGAACACGGGCAAGAGGATCGAGGATCATGACCAAGGCAATTCTGCTGGGCACTACCGGAGTGGCAGCGGCTCTCGCCATGCTGGCATTCGGCTTCGTCGCCGGCAATCCGCAGACGGCGAAGGCCGGCACGGCGCAGCTTGCCCAGACGGCGTCCTCGGGTACCAAGCTCGACCGCACCGAAGTCGAAGGCATCGTCCGCGACTATCTCCTGAAGAACCCGGAAGTGCTTCTGGAGGCACAGCAGGCACTCGAGGCCAAGCAGAAGGAAGAACAGCGCGTCGCCAGTCTCGGCGTCATCAAAGACGCCAAGGACCAGATCTTCAATTCCTCCTTTGACGGTGTTGTCGGCAATCCGAACGGCAAGGTCACCATCGTCGAATTCTATGATTATAATTGCGGCTACTGCAAACGCGCCATCGACGACATGCGCGCGCTGACCAAGGCCGATCCGGACCTGCGCTTCGTACTCAAGGAGTTCCCGATCCTCGGCCCGGATTCGCAGAAGGCGAGCGTCGTCTCGATGGCCTTCCATTTGATGAAGCCGGAGAAATACGGCGAATTCCACAATGCGCTGCTCGGCGGCCAGGGGCGCGCCACCGAGGCGGCGGCAATCAAGGTGGCGCTGTCGCTCGGCGCCGACGAGGCGGCGCTGCGCGAAAAGATGAAGGACCCGAGCATCACCGAGGCCTTCTCCAAGACCTATGACCTCGCCACCAAGCTCGCCATCACCGGAACGCCGTCCTATGTCGTCGGCAACGAGGTGGTGTTCGGCGCGCTTGGCCAGGAAGTGCTGGCCGAAAAGATCGAGGCGGCGAAGGCCGCGCTCTGATCAGCATTCGGGTTTCGATTAGGCTGCGGGTTTCCGGCACGGGCCGTTTTCCGGCTGTTGTGGACGGCGAAAGAACGCACTTGCGCTCTTTTCGCCAGCGTCTATGCCCATTATAGAGGGTCCGGCGCGCCGGCTTAGCCGCGCCGGGAAAGGTCGGCATATTTTGAAAACGGTTTTCGTCCTGAACGGCCCCAATCTCAACGCGCTCGGCAAGCGCGAGCCGGGCATCTATGGCGGCAAGACGCTTGCCGCGATCGCCGACGACTGCAAGCAGGCAGGTGCCGCACTTGGGCTGGAGATCGATTTCCGCCAATCGAACCATGAGGGCGACCTCGTCGACTGGATCCAGGAGGCCGCCGACAAGGCCGCCGCGATCGTCATTAATCCGGGCGCCTACGGCCATACCTCGATCGCCATTCACGATGCCATCCGCGCTGTCGCGCCGCTGCCGGTCGCTGAGGTGCATCTCTCCAACATCCACGCGCGGGAACCATTCCGCCACGTCTCCACGGTCGCGCCGGTCGCCGTCGGCATGATCTGCGGGTTCGGGCCGCTCGGCTACACGCTGGCGCTGCAGGCGCTGGCTGCACGCCTATGACCGGCCAACAAACAGAAGGCTCGAAAATGTCGATAAAGAAGAACGGTGTTGACCAGCAGCTGATCCGCGATCTGGCGGGCATACTGAACGACACCAACCTGACCGAGATCGAGGTCGAGCTGGGCGATCTGAAGGTGCGCGTCTCGCGGCAGGCCCCGGCCGTCCATGCCGTCGCCACAGCTCAGCCGGCCTATGCTCCGGCAGCCGCGCAGCCTGCGGCAGCGGCCGCGCCGGCGACGCCCGACGTGTCGAAGAACGCCGTTGCCTCGCCGATGGTCGGCACCGCCTATCTGGCACCGTCGCCCGACGCCAGGCCGTTCATCGAAATCGGCCAGAAGGTCAAGGAAGGCCAGACGCTGCTGATCATCGAAGCAATGAAGACGATGAACCAGATACCCTCGCCGCGCGCCGGCACGGTGACGGCGATCCTGTTTGAAGATGCGCAGCCGGTCGAATATGGCATGCCGCTCGTCGTGATCGAGTAGAGCCGGGAACAGGCGAAAGATGTTCCAGAAAATCCTCATCGCCAATCGCGGCGAAATCGCCCTCAGGGTGCTGCGCGCCTGCAAGGAGCTCGGCATCCAGACGGTGGTGGTGCATTCGACCGCCGACGCCGACGCCATGCATGTGCGTCTCGCCGACGAGAGCGTCTGCATCGGCCCGCCGCCGTCGCGCGACAGCTATCTCAACATCCACCAGATCGTCGCCGCCTGCGAGATCACCGGCGCCGACGCGGTGCATCCCGGCTACGGTTTTCTGTCGGAGAACGCCAAGTTCGCCGACATCCTCGCCGCGCACAACATCACCTTCATCGGCCCGACCGGCGACCATATCCGCATCATGGGTGACAAGATCGAGGCCAAGCGTACCGCAAAACGCCTCGGCATTCCCGTGGTGCCCGGCTCCGACGGCGCGGTCACCGAGGACAAGGAAGCCAAGCGCATTGCCGCCGCGATCGGCTACCCCGTGATCATCAAGGCGTCGGCCGGCGGCGGCGGGCGCGGCATGAAAGTGGCGCGTAGCGAGGCCGATCTCGAGGTGGCGCTGCAGACGGCACGCTCGGAGGCGGGTGCGGCCTTCGGCGACGACGCAGTCTATATCGAGAAATATCTGCAGAAGCCGCGCCATATCGAAGTGCAGGTGTTCGGCGACGGCGCCGGGCGCGGCGTGCATTTCGGCGAGCGCGACTGCTCGCTGCAGCGCCGCCACCAGAAGGTCTGGGAAGAAGCGCCCTCGCCGGCGCTCAATGCCGAAGAGCGCGCGCATATTGGCGGCGTCTGCGCCAGGGCGATCGCCGATCTCGGCTATTCCGGCGCCGGCACCATCGAATTCCTCTATGAGGACGGCGAGTTCTATTTCATAGAGATGAACACGCGCCTGCAGGTCGAACATCCGGTGACCGAGGCGATTACCGGCATCGACCTCGTGCACGAGCAGATCCGCGTCGCCTCGGGCGGCGGACTTTCGGTGCGCCAGGAGGACATCCGCTTCCACGGCCATGCCATCGAATGCCGCATCAATGCCGAGGATCCGCGCACCTTCACCCCCTCGCCGGGCACCATCACCCATTTCCACACGCCGGGCGGCCTCGGCATCCGTGTCGATTCCGGCGTCTATTCCGGCTACAAGATCCCGCCCTACTACGACAGCCTGATCGGCAAGCTGATCGTGCATGGCCGCAACCGCGTCGAATGCATGATGCGACTGCGGCGCGCGCTCGACGAATTCGTCGTCGACGGCATCAAGACGACGCTGCCACTGTTTCGCGACCTCGTTGGCAACGCCGACATCGCTAATGGCGACTACGATATCCACTGGCTGGAAAAATACCTGGCCGAAGGCGAGTGACACAGGGGCGAAGCGATGACCCGTCCCTACGCACCCGGTTATCGCATCCCGACCGACCTGTTGCTCAAAGCCTATGCCTCCGGCGTCTTCCCGATGGCCGAAAGCGCCAATGACCCCGAAGTATTCTGGGTGCGACCGGAGACGCGCGGCATCATTCCGCTCGACGGGTTCCACATACCGAAAAGCCTGAGAAAGACGATCCGCAAGAACCTGTTCGAGTTCCGCATCGATTTCGACTTCGAGGCGACGATCGAGGCCTGCGCCGAAAGGCGCGAGGAACGGCGGTCGACCTGGATCAACGCGCCGATCCGCGAAGCCTATATCGAGCTGCATCGGATGGGCCATTGCCATTCGGTCGAGGCCTGGCACAACGACCGATTGGTCGGGGGGCTCTACGGCGTATCGCTCGGCCGCGTGTTCTTCGGCGAGAGCATGTTCGCCAGGGAGACCGACGCGTCAAAGGCCTGCCTGGTTCACCTCGTCGAACGCCTGAAGGCGCGTGGCTTTGCACTGCTCGATACGCAGTTCACCACCGAGCATCTCAAACGCTTCGGTGCAATCGACGTGCCGCGCGGCAAGTACGAGAAGATGCTGGCCGAGGCGCTGAAGGGCGAGGCCGTGTTTTTTCCATAAACTGGTATGGTTCATCGTTTCACAGAAACACAATTCCGGACGGAAAGCCGTTCACACTTTCCCGGAATTGCTCTTGCGGCCGGTCAGCCTTTTGCTGCCGTCACCAGCGGCGTCTGTGCGTGGAACATCATCTTCCAGCCATTGACGCGATGGACATAGCCGGTGCTGACCAGCGCCGCATAGGCTTCGCCATCTTGCCGCGTCGCACGCGCCTCGTAGGTCAGCATGACGATGTCGCTGCCCGGCTCGATGATGCCCTTGAGATCGATGTCGAGATCGCGCCAGCGGTTCGGGTCCGTGGCAGTTGCGGCCAGATCGGTATTGCTCATCACCCGCGCCATCTGCGGGAAGGCCACCAGGCATTCGGTATCGGCATTGGCCTTGAAATAGTCGGCGCCGCCGCTCCAGAATCCCCTTTCGATGTCGAGAAGTTCGTTCTTGTTGGCCATCATCATGGCAACCTCCTCCGTAGAGAGGCACCAACGCTCGGGCAACACGGCGGTTCCGCAAGAGGCGGTATCCGCCGCGCGCTGACAGATTCTAGTTGGTTTTGGGGGCGGCGGGTGCTGGCACGTCGGACTTCTGCTTGCAGCCCTTCAGCCAGATATCATAGACGGCATGCTCGACGGCGTTGATCCCGGGGCTTTCGGCAAACATCCAGCCGGTGAAGATACGGCGTATTTTCCGGTCGAGCGTGATCTCGTCGACCTCGACGAACGAATCCGTCTTCGGCTCTTCGTTTTCGGGCCGCGAATAGCAGATGCGCGGCGTCACCTGCAAAGCGCCGAACTGCACCGTCTCGTCGATGTAGACATCGAAGGTGATGATACGGCCGGTGATCTTGTCGATGCCGGCGAATTCAGCGACGGGATTGGTGATGCGCTCGGATACTGCGGGTGCTGCAGGCGCCACCGACGCGTCCGGCGCAGGCGGCGCCAATTCCTGCGCAGTAGCAAGCGCCACCATAGAAGCGAGAACGACCCCGGTTAATCCGCCCGTCAAAATTCGGCTGAACATGCTCATGCAAGGTCCGGTGGTTTGCGCCCGGGTGATTCTCTTAACGCCAAGGCTAGTTGCTGCTGTCGGATCAGCAAACAGCTAAACAGCAATTGTGGCGACAAAGGACCGCCCTCGTGGGGACCGCCCTCGTGGGGACCGCCCCCGTGGGGACCGCGCGCGTGTCGCGGCGATCGATCACGAACCAGGCGTCCAGGCGTCGTAGTCGCCCGTCACCTGCGGACGATGCTGGTTGGTCAGCACCGAGCCTTTCGGGCGATAGGCCGCGGGGCTGCCGGTGAGGTTCGGCACATGCGGCTTTTGCCAGTCGCGTGGCTTGTAGTCTTCGCTTGGCGGCGCAACGTCGACACGATGATGGATCCAGCCGTGCCAGCCGGGCGGGATCGCCGAGGCTTCCGAATAGTTGCGGTAGATGACCCAGCGACGGGTGCGGCCTTCCGAATCGACGCCGCCCTCATAGTAGACGTTGCCGACCTCGTCCTGCCCGACCTTCTTGCCGTGCCGCCAGGTGTGGAAGCGCGTTCCCAATGTCTGGCTATTCCACCAGGTGAAAAACTGCAGAAGGAAAGTTTTCATCCAAATCCTCGTGGCAAGTCCTTGAAGCAAGTCCTCGCGGCGGCTGCGGCGCCTGTTCCTGCTTATGGCGTCACGGCATTGCGAAGGCAAGCGTCTTGCCGCAACCGAGGAGCAAATGGGTGGCGGGAAGCGAAACGATCATGTCATTTTCGCGGCCGCCCGAAGCACATGAAATGGGTTGTTGGCAACCTTACGCAGCGTTATTCTAGGAGTTGAAGCTTCGTTGCCTCAAGGACGGCAAATGAGAGGGGCTCATGTCATCGCTGGCGGGCACGGCCGGTCGCGCGTTGCCGCAGGTCGTTGAGGCGATCTACGATTCGATTGCCGACGTCGACCGCTGGCAGGCGACACTCGAGGCCATCTGCAACCTGGCGGAAGGCCAGCTTGCCATGCTCGCCGTCATCGACACGATCAGCAGCTCCGCGCGGTTTTCGGTGTCTTGCGGCGATCCCGCAGTTCTTGAGCCGTTGAAGCATGACTACGGCTCGCAAGTGCCTTTCTATGCGGCGGTTCCCAAGATGGAGATCGACGTGCCGTTCACCGTCGATTCGATCTACGCCCTGCAAGGCCCGGATACGCGACAGAGATGGCTCGAAAGCCGCATCGTGCGCGAATGGGTGCAACCCAACCGCCTGGACGATTTCTTCTGGGTGGCGTTGATGAAGCGGCCGACCCGGATCGGCACGTTGATGGTGGTTACCGACAAGGACAGGCGCCAGATTTCCCGCGAGGATATCGAGCTTGTCTGCCTGTTGGCACCGCATGTGCGGCGCGCGGTGACCATCGGCGACCTGTTCGAGGCCGAGCGGCGCAAGGCCGAAATCTTCCGCTCCATCATCGAAAGCCTCGACCATCCGGTGCTGATCGTCGCCGAAGACATGACCATCATCTTCGCCAATCCATCAGCCGAAGCGCTGCTCGCCGAAAACATTTCGGTTGCTTGTGTGCGCGGCCAGCTTTCCTTCACCTATGCCAATGCCAATGCCGCGATCGGCCGCGCCGTCCAGCTCGGCACGCGCGACGAATTCGCGCTCGGACCTTGCGGCATCAACATTCCCCTGGCCAAGACGGCCGTTCCGGCGGTGGCCCATGTGATGCCGCTGGCGCGGCGTGAGATCTCGGCGCGCATCTCGCAGCGCGCCGCTGCAGCGATCTTCATCGCGGCGGCCGGTTCGGCACCAATCCCGGCGCTGGACGCCATTGCGGCGCTGTTCGGATTGACCGCGGCAGAAAGGCGCGTCGCCGGTCACGTTGCCGCCGGCCTGACGCGAAAGGAAATCGCCGCGGCCGGCGGCGTCTCGGACGGCACCGTCAAGTCGCAGCTGGCGACGATCTTCGACAAGACCGGTACAGGCGATCAGCGCGAGCTCGAACTGTTGATGCGCGAATTGTCGCCACCCTTGCGCTTACCCTTGCGCTCCAGGTGATTTTGCTCAGGTTCCCCGGACCGGCAGCGGTCCAGAAGACTCGGCCGGCAAGTTTTTCAAGCCCTTGAGACCATCGTCCGCAAAATCTGCGAAACGAAACCGGCATCGTTGCAATTCGGCCAAAATCATGGTGCGGTCGTTCGCGGTCCAGAAACGCGGCACTATGCTCGGCTGGAATGAAAATGGTTTCTGGCGCGGATCTCGATCTTTGACACCGACATCTACCGAGCGGCTGCTCCCCTACCTCTTTCTGCTTGGGCTGATCGTAATCGCGGTCGCTTTCCGGCCACTGCTGCCCGTCGACGAAACGCGATATCTCAGCGTCACCTGGGAAATGTATCTGAGCGGACAGATCTTCGTCCCGACGATGAATTTCGCGCCCTATCTGCAGAAGCCGCCACTGCTGTTTTGGCTTATCGACCTTGTCTGGAATATTTTCGGCGCCAGCCGGCCGACGGCGATGCTGGTCATCTTCGCCGCCTCCTCGCTCGTCATCTGGCTGACGACGGCGTTGGCAAAGACCCTGTTTCCGGGCCGCGACGACATCGCGCGGCGCATCCCCTGGCTGGTTGCCGGAAGCAGCGTGTTCGTCATCTATTCGACGCTGATCCTGTTCGACCTGTTGCTGACGGTCTTTGTGCTCGCCGCGCTGTTGTCTTTGATTGCCTTTGCCCGCAGCGGCAACCGCTGGCAGGCCGTTCTGGCCGGGCTGTTCATCGGCATGGGCGTGCTGACGAAAGGCCCGGTGGTGCTGATCCATATCGGCGCGCCCATCCTGTTCTACCCGTTCTGGCGCGACGGGCGGGCGGGACTGACGACACCGAACTTCCTCGCTGGAGTGGGCCTGGCCCTGCTCGCCGCACTAATTCCGGTGGCGATCTGGCTGGTGCCGGCGACCATCCTGACAAAAGGCAATTTCGTTTATGATCTCGTCTGGAACCAGTCGGCGGGGCGCGTCACCGGCAATTTGCGCAATTCGCACGGCCGGCCGTTCTATTTCTATCTGCTGCTGCTGCCGGTCATGTTCATACCGTGGATCTTCATACCCGAGGTGTGGCGGTTGAAGCTGCGCACGCGGATACGCAGCCTGATCGACGCGAAGTCGCCGGATCTGCGCGCCTTGCGCCTGCTGTCATTCTCGTTCGTTGCCGTGTTTCTGGTGTTCAGCGCGATATCCGGCAAGCAGCCTCATTATGTCGTGCCGATGTTGCCGTTCGTGGTCATCCTGTTCGGCTATTTCATGGCGGAGATCCCGCTCGCCAGGCTGAAGAGCTCGGCCATCGTCATGCTTGTCATTTTCGGCATCGGCCACGCGGTGGCATCGGCAACCGCGTTCAAACGCTATGATCTGACGCCGCTCGCCAACTTCATCAACGAGCGAAAGGATGCGGACTGGGCCGTGGCTTTCGACTATCAAGGCGAAGTCGGCTTCCTGGCCCGGTTGCAAAAGCCATTCGAAATCACCGACAAACCGGAAGAATGGCTTGGCTCGCATCCCAGCGGCTATGTCATCGACAAGGTTTCCAAGGATCCCGGCACTGCAGGGCAAATCGCGTTCCGGCTTCGCGTCGAACGCGGCTATCTCGTCGTGCTGAAGGGACAGCATTGACGATCGTCACCGGTATGCGAGTTCGTCCCCCGCGCGGGAGATGAAGGCGTTGCTGCTTCGTGGTTCCATCGCTCGATAGAACCGGGAGGTATTCATGCGCAAGCTCATCTCGACGACGCTTTTTGCCTTATCGCTCGCTGTGGCCGGCCTTGCCGCCGATCCGGCATGGAGCTTCAAATGTCAGTCCGGAACGATTGGGCAAGGCAGTTGCTCCTGCTCCGGGACGGCCGACTGCACCGATATGCGGCATTCCAAAATGTGCAAGGGCGACCTGAACTGCGGTTCGGGCAAATGCTCCTGCACGGCCGCATTGGTAGTCGACCCCGGCCCGAAAACCCCCAAGCCCAAGGTCGTCGCGCCGAAGGCGACAACCAAAGGCGTCGTGAAGCAGTAGATATCCAATCCGAAAGGACGGCGGCTCGACGTCGCTGGGCCGACCCGATGTTTCGCGGTTCATCCCCCGTGCGGGCGATGAACCGCCATCGAACAAATGCTGCTGTCTAGCCGGAGGGTGGTTTCCAACGACAGAGCGAGGATACCATGTTGAAAACCTGCACGATGCTGTTCTTCTGCCTGATGGCGGCCACCGCGGCCGCCCAGCCGCCGCCTTCGGGGCCGCCGGTTCCCAGTGCGGCACTTGCCCCATGCAACGCCACACAATCGAACAGGCCCTGCAAAGCCGAACTCGGCGTGTTCCTGATCACCAACACCGTCCGCAACCTGGCGCAAGCCAAGGTCGACGCCACCAACGCACAGCTGGCCGCCCAGGGACGATCGTCACGCGCATCGATCGAATCGCTGAAGCAATGGCGGCCGTCGCGCTTTGCGACGCAGATGCTGAACCAGCCGAACAGCTGGTTTGTCAAAGTTCCTTACATCCTGACCATCAAAGTCTCGATCCCGGTGACCTCCGACCGCCACATCGGCATTCCCATAGACGTCAACGTCTTCTGCAGCGGCTGGCAGACCGATTCCAGCCAGGTCATCATCCGCTCGCAACCCGGCCCGGCGAGCTTCGAGGGCGGCAACATCCTCGAAGACGTTTTCAACGTCGGCAATTACATCGACGCCCAGGTACGCAGCTCGTTTTCGGCACCCCTGCCGGTGACGACGCCGGTTCCAAATTCGAAATGCTCGGCAATAGACGGCTCCGATACCGGCACGCAGGCCACCGGCGATGATCTCATCTTCTGGACGGTGCCGCGGCGCAACCTGGTGGTGACGGACGCCATAGCCAAGCCGACGGTTGAAGTGACCTTCGACAGCCTCACACGCCTGCCAGCCCGCGACTTCCACAACAATGTCGTCTATGCGGAATCCGAGGCCATAAACCTCAACGTCTATGCCAATGAGGATGGCCGTCAGAAGGCGCTGACGATGCGCGAAGGCGACGTGGTTGCGCTGAACCTTCCCGCAGTACGGCTCGACGCGCGAAAATACGATTCGCTGGTCGTCATCGGCAATGTCGACCAGCCGCCGAACGACCCCAGAGACAGCGCCTTCGCGGTAGCGGCCAAGACTGCGGGATTCGGTCCCGGTTCCAAGATCATACAGATCCCGAAGTGGTATTCGAGGCCGCCGGACCAGTTCAATCCCAAACCTACATGGGTCAGAGTTCCGGGCTACGAGCTGCACTATACGGTACGCTATCTCAACAGCGGCGGGCTGGCCGTCGATGGTGGAACCAGTACGGTCCGGCCTCCAAAAGTCGCCGTTCCGATAAAGACGCTCATCAAGCCGAAAACGCCCTGACGCGGCCGCTCTCGGATGACGGCGGCGGTTCAGACCGCTGCCGCCTTCCCCCGCGCGGCAGATGCGGCAGCGCCGGCATCATGGCCTGATCTTGCCGGGACAAACGCGCCGCTGCGCCACGAGCGAGCGGCGCCATCGATGGAGACAAACGATGCTGCACCTTCCTCACACCATGCCCGCCGTCAGGATCATTGCGGCAATCTCGCTGCTTGCCTTCCCGAACTTCCTGCCGCCGGTCACCAGCCCGGCGAACGCGCTGCCGGTCAGCCAATCCTGCCGGATCACCACGTATTATAAGACTGCGGCAAAGGCGACGGAGGTTGGCGTGCGCTCGACGTGCCAGGGCGTCAAAAAATGGGGCGTCACCTCGAAATATTACGAGGTGGAAAAAATCGAAGCCGCCACGCCGCCGCACACGTCGGGCGGCGGCGGCAGCCTGCCGTGCGAGTTTCTCGCTGCCGGCTGCTCCAACCTGCCCGAGAAACGCAACTGAACGTCAGGCGAACGAGCTAGCCGATCGCCTTCTCCAAAACCAGCGCCGGCAAGCCCGAGGCGCCGCCGCAATCGGCCGTGTTGCCGGCGGGCAAGAACCCTCGCGAGCGGTAAAAGGCGATGGCGGGAGCATTTGCTTCCTCGACCTCGACGCGCAGCGTCCGGGCCTCCGGAAAGCTTGCCTCGATCTCGTCCAGCAGCGCCTGGCCGATGCCTTGCCTCTGCCAGGCCGGATGGACGTAAAGCTGGTTCAGCATGACGATCCTGGCATCCGTGGTGGCGGCCGCGAAAGCCATGCCGCCGATGCTTTTGCCGTCGTCGGCGAGCAGGAACTCCGAGTTGGGCCGCGTCAGCCGTGCCTTGAGCGCGGCGATCGAATGCCATTCATCGGTGATTTCGGTAACCCGCGCCGCGCCGTAGATGGCGTCATAGGTGGCAGCATGCCACGTCTCGATCAGCAATGCGCGCACCGCCGCCAGATCGCGCTCGCCGGCAGTGCGGACGAACATCCTACTCGATCCCGAGCCTGGCCTTGACCAGCTCGTTGACCGCCTGCGGATTGGCCTTGCCGCCAGTCGCCTTCATCACCTGGCCGACGAACCAGCCGGCCATCGTCGGCTTGGCGCGCGCCTGTTCGACCTTGTCCGGGTTGGCCGCGATCACCTCGTCCACCGCCTTTTCGATGGCGCCGGTATCGGTGACCTGCTTCATGCCGCGGCTTTCGACCAGCTGACGCGGATCGCCGCCCTCGTTCCAGACGATCTCGAACAGATCCTTGGCGATCTTGCCGGAGATGGTGCCTTCCTTGATCAGGTCGATGACCGCGCCGAGCTGATCGGGTGAAACCGGAGCATTTTCAATACTCTTGCCGGCTCTGTTCAACGCACCCAGCAAATCGTTGATGACCCAGTTGGCGGCAAGCTTGCCATCGCGACCAGCGGCCACCTTCTCGAAATAGTCGGCGACCGCCTTTTCCGATACCAGGATCGAGGCGTCGTAAGTCGACAGGCCGAGCGAAGCGATCAGCCGCGCCTTTTTGGCATCGGGAAGTTCCGGCAGGTCCTTTGCCAACTCGTCGACATAGGCCTGGTCGAATTCCAGCGGCAGAAGATCGGGATCGGGGAAATAGCGGTAGTCATGCGCTTCTTCCTTGGAGCGCATCGAGCGCGTCTCACCCTTATTGGGGTCGAACAGCCGCGTTTCCTGCTCGATCCTGCCGCCGTCCTCGAGGATGGCAATCTGCCGGCGCGCTTCGTAGTCGATGGCCTGGCCGATGAAACGGATCGAGTTGACGTTCTTGATCTCGCAGCGCGTGCCGAATTCGCCGCCGGGCCGCCGCACCGAGACGTTGACGTCTGCGCGCAGCGAGCCTTCGTCCATATTGCCGTCGCACGTGCCGAGATAGCGCACGATGGTGCGCAGCTTGGTGACATAGGCCTTGGCTTCATCGGCGGAGCGCATATCCGGCTTGGAGACGATCTCCATCAGCGCCACGCCGGAGCGGTTGAGATCGACATAGGACATCGTCGCATGCTGGTCGTGCATCGACTTGCCGGCGTCCTGCTCCAGGTGCAGGCGCTCGATGCCGACCTCGATGTCCTCGAATTCGCCCTGCCGGTCCGGGCCGACCGAGACGATCACCTTGCCCTCGCCGACGATCGGCTGCTTGAACTGCGAGATCTGGTAGCCCTGCGGCAGGTCGGGATAGAAATAGTTTTTCCTGTCGAAAACCGATTTGTGGTTGATCTCGGCCTTCAGGCCCAGCCCGGTGCGGATCGCCTGCTTGACGCATTCCTCGTTGATGACCGGCAGCATGCCGGGCATCGCCGCATCGACCAGGCTGACATTGGCGTTGGGCACGGCGCCGAAAATGGTCGAGGCGCCGGAAAACAGCTTTGCCTGCGAGGTCACCTGCGCGTGGACCTCGAGGCCGATGATGATCTCCCAGTCGCCGGTGGCGCCGGGAACCAGGCGCTTGGCGTCGGGCGTGCGGATATCGATGATGCTCATAAGGGCCTGCATATTGAAATTGCGGATATGCGAGAACGCATATTTTGATGTGCAACTTCGCTAGTGCAAACCGCCAAAAGAGACAAGCGCAAAGCCGCAGGCGCCGACGCGGCACAGGCCCGCACCTGCCGCGATGGACTGCTATAGCGGCTTGAAAAAAGTTCAATGGCCGGCAACCCGGCCGCCGTCACCTATGCCGTGGCGATATAGGCCCTGATCTCCTCGGCCTCGCGCTCGACATCCTCGATGCGGCGCTTGACCACGTCGCCGATCGACACGATGCCGTCAAGCAGCCCGTTCTTTTCCACCGGCAGATGGCGGAAGCGGCCCTTGGTCATGATCTCCATGACCTCGTTGACGGTGTGGTTCTCATTGCAGATCTTCACCTTGGGCGTCATCGCCGAGCGGATGGCAAGGTCGAGCGCCGCCGCCCCCTCCTTGGCGAGAACCCGCACCACATCGCGCTCGGAAAGAATGCCGACGATCTTGTGATCGCCGTTGGTGATGACCAGCGCGCCGATCCTGTGTTCGGAAAGCATGCGGATGGCTTCGCTGAGCTTTTCGTTCGGCCCGAGCGTCACCACGTCGTGGCCTTTTGCCTCGAGAATTGCCTTAACAGTCATGGCGTCCTCCTCTGCATTTCCTGCCGGCTCCTGCCCTGGCCGGCTTTCCCTGGGATGAACATCGTGCGCCGCGATCGGTTGCATTTCAAGTGCGGCGGTCTCAGGTCTCCGGCTCGTCCGCCTGCCGGGGCACCTGCTCTCGCCGATCAAAAAACCGCAGGCCGAAGAAGCCGGCAAGAAAACCGCCAATATGGGCTTCCCAGGCGATCTGGCCGTCAATGCCAGGCGCCAGGCCGAAGAGGCCGGTCGCCAGGTTGATCACCATCCACATGGCGAGAAAGGTGATGACGCCGCGCGAGCGCAGCACCGCCGCCATCGGCAAAGGCTGGCCGGCGAAGGCGGCCTTGCCCGACGATCGGTCGATGCGGAAGCCGTAGCGTGCCGCCGCGCCCATCATGCCGGAAATCGCGCCGGAGGCGCCGACCAGCGGCGCCTCGCCAAGCGGGTGCATGGCCCAGAACAGCGCCACCGCCGCCAGTCCGGTCGCGGCGAAGAACAGGCTGAAGCGCAGCGCGCCGAAGCGGTTGGCCAACGGTGAGCCGAAGGCCGCGAGCCACACCATGTTGATGGCAAGATGGGCAAAGCCGCCATGCAGGAAGGCATAGGTAAAAGGGCTCGAAAACGCGAAGAAATCCAGATCGAAGCGGCCGGAATAGCGGATCGGGACAAAGGCGGCCCGGACAAGCAGTTCGAAGTCCTGGTCGTCGGTCAGCCAATAGACCCGGATCAGATGGACCGCGACACAGATGCCGATCACCGCCAGCACCACGGGCGGCAGGTTGAACACCGGCTCGCGGCGCTGCTCCGGTTCGCGGGCGGCAGGCCCGCTCTCGCCCTGCTCGATCTCCGGTGGGCTTTCTGGGTCGCTCATATGGCTTGCACTCAGTCGCTGGATTGGACTTGGCGAGCATGTAGATCACGGCCAACCGAATCACAAACGGCGAATCAGCAGCCCCGAATCAAAAAAAGAAGCCGTCCAAGGTTTCCCTTGAACGGCTGGTCGAGCCCCCTTGCTCCCCCTGAACTCTTGACTGAAGTGCTGCCGATCGTCGCAAAACGACCGCTTCTGGAGTGGTTTTGGTGTGCCACAGGCCTCGCTGGCGCGCAACGTAAACCAGTTGTTAACCTTAACCGCCCCGACCCGTGAACAAGTATTAACGATGCTGGCACGCATCCTGCTCCGCAACGCATGTAGGTCTTCGGAGGGCGCCCTTCTGTTCACCGATGGGACATCAGAAGACAGAATGCGCGGAGCAGCATTAGCATGAACCAGACCGGATCGATCACGCTGTTCCATTATTGGAACCGGTTGCGTGACGGACGCCCTGCCCCGAAGCGCTCGGAAGTCGAGCCGGCCGACATCAAGTCGCTGCTGGCCGACACGTTCATCCTGGAAAAGGACACGCGCGGCGAAGCGGTGTTCCGGCTCGCCGGCACCAGGCTCTGCGCGGTCTATGGCCGCGAACTCAAGGGGTTTTCATTCCCTTCGCTGTGGCGCGAGAAGGATCAGCGGCTGATCTCGAAGCTGACCGATGGCGTCTTCGACCTGAAATCGGTGGTGCTCATCACCTACGAGGGTTTCAGCCGCAGCGGCCGTTCCAACAGGTTCGAGCTGCTCGCGCTGCCGCTCGACGGCGGTGTCGAGAGCCCGCGCTGCCTCGGGGTGATAAGCGCCGTCGAAAAGCCCTTCTGGCTGGGCGCCGACCCGGTTCTCGACGCCTTGATCGATTCGATCCGCGTCGTCGATCCCGACAAGGAGCCGATGTTCCCGGGGAACCGTCCGGCGATCGAGGTTCCCTCGCTCGCCCCGTCGGAATTCGACCCGCCCGAGACGATTTCGGCGCTCGGCCAGGCCCGCCGCATCCGTCACCTGGTCGTCTTCGACGGCGGACGCGAGGAATGATGCCCAAAGCTTAAAGCAACAGCGCCGGGCTTTCCCCTTTGTTAACCTGCTTTGTTGTAGTTTTCCGCTGAAATTCCCCGCATCCATGCGCGGAATGCCGAACGGGGTATGGCAGTGATGAGGTCAGCGGCGGTCGACCATGAGCCGTCCCAAGCTGAAAGGCGCAACTTTCAGCGCGTCCGCGTGAAAATTTACGGACGCTTCATGCTGGAAGACCGCACCGAACATCCCTGCCAGGTGGTCGACATGTCGCCCGGCAACGTCGCGCTGCGCACCGAGCGCGCCGGCCTGGCGGGCGAAAAGGTCATTGCCTATATCGATCACATCGGCCGCATCGAAGGCGTCATCACCCGCACTTTGCAGGATGGCTTTGCGATGACCGTCATCGCGTCGGACCGCAAGAGGGACAAGCTCGCCGCGCAACTGACCTGGCTTGCCAACAAGCACGAGCTCGACCTGCCGGAAGACCGCCGCCATGAACGCGTCGCACCGCGCAACCCGACGAGCGTGCTGCAGCTTGCCGACGGACGCCAGTACCAGTGCCGCATCATCGACCTGTCGCTGTCGGGCGCGGCGATCGAGATCGACGTCAAGCCGGCCATCGGCGTCCAGGTGACGCTGGGCACCATGCGCGGCCAGGTAGTGCGCCATTTCGAAGATGGCGTCGCCATCGAGTTCGCCGTCATCCAGCGGCCGGAAACGCTCGATACCGAATTCAGCTCATCGCGCGGCTGACGCGGAAGCGTTAGCACTATCGGGAAGAGAGAGGCTGGCGATCCTTCGCGCCCCCTCTGTCCCGCCATCCTAGCTGTTCGAACGGTGCGACGAAGCATGGGAACATGCCCGGCTGGAATCCTTAAACAATTCTATATTCAATTGCGTCAAATTTTATGTTTATTCTATTGGCGTTTTACTTAATGTCTACTTCGCGCTTTTGCGTCAAATAAATCCAGCCGTGTCATTGTCTCCTCAAACGGGGAGACTGAATAATGAACAGGATGAGGGGCAAGCTGTTGCTGGCGGCAATAGCGATGCAGCTTTTCGGTTGGGGGACTGTAAACGCGGCGGAGCCGGCCTTCATGCACACCGGCGGCCGCACCACGCAGCCGGTCGGACACTACGAATTGTGCCAGCAGCTTCCGCAGGAATGCAATCAGAGGACGCCTGGCCGGGCACCCGTCGAGCTGACCCGCAAGCTGTGGGCAACGATCGTCAAGGTCAACAATTCGGTCAACAGCAGGGTCGCGCCGCGCACCGACATGGAAATGTGGGGCAAGGAGGAAGTCTGGTCCTTTCCCAATAGCGGCTTCGGCGACTGCGAGGACTATGCGCTGGAAAAGCGCCGCGAGCTGATGAGCATCGGCGTGCCGGCCGGCGATCTGCTGATGACGGTGGTGCGCCAGCGCAATGGCGACGGCCATGCGGTGCTGACCGTGCGCACCAGCCTTGGCGAGTTCATCCTCGACAATCTCCAGCCCAAGGTGCTGTCCTGGACCAATACCGGCTACACCTACTTGAAGCGCCAGTCCGAGCGGAATTCCGGCGCCTGGGTGACGATCAACGACGGCCGCTCCGACGCGGTCGCCAGCGTCCGCTGAGGACGCCAAGGCATGTCGCCCAAAGCGCGTAGCGGTCTTGAGATAACGACATGCATAAAGCAGAGGTTAAGTGCGTCGCATGACTTCGCGCTTTAGGAGAAACCCGGTCGAGTCCCCACCCTCCCCGTCCCCAACGACCGGGTTTAAGGAGCCGGCCCCGTCCCCGGGCCGGCTCCACCATTTCTGGGCTTGCGATAGGCAGCCTTCACTGACTGGCGCTACACTTTCCTCAGCCCCGCCCTGAATCTCTTCCCGTTTTCCACATAATGCGCGGCCGAGGCGCGCAGCCTGGCGACTGCGGCCTCGTCGAGCATCCTGACGACGCGCGCGGGCGAGCCGACGATCAGCGAATTGTCGGGAAATTGCTTGCCTTCGGTGACCAGCGCGCCGGCGCCGACCTGCGAGTTGTTGCCGATTTTCGCGCCATTCAGCACGATGGCGCCCATGCCGATCAGGCTGTTGTCACCGATGGTGCAGCCATGCAACAAGGCGCGATGGCCGATCGTGCAGCCTTGGCCGACGGTCAGCGGAAAGCCGGCGTCGGTGTGCATGATTGTGTGCTCCTGCACGTTTGTGTCGGCGCCGATGACGATCGGCTCGTCGTCGCCGCGGACGACGACGCCGAACCAGAAGCCGGCATTGCGGCCAATCCTGATATTGCCGATCAGGGTGGCATCGGGCGCGATCCAGTTGCTGTCGGCGTCCTCGAAGGCGGGCGCTTTTCCGTCAATCGCGTAGATCGGCATTGCTATCTCCAGATCGTCTCACACCGACAAGCTGCCAGACCCTAGAAGCGAAGCCGCCCAGGACGCAATGGCGATCACCACCATGCCCAGCGCCAGCGCCCAGATGGTCGCCGTACAGCCGCAGGAGATCAGCCCCAGCACCGAGATGCGACGCTCGCGCCAGCCGTCCAGCGCCTCGTTGGCGAACATCAGCGGCCCGGCGCAAGCCGTCGCGGCGAGCGAGCGCAGCATGTGCTTCGACGATACATAGGGCTGGACGAAGGCAAGCTTGCGGCCGGCGATCAGCTCCATCGCCGATCCGGTCAGGCCGCAAGCCGTCAGCCCAGCCATAAAACTGAATATGATCTGTTCGACAGGGCCCATCTTTACCCTCCGTTTACCATGAAATCGCACAGTCGCCCGCAAAAGCTGCGAAGCAAGCGCCGTGCCGGGCCGAGATGTGCCGCTCAGGCACACCCGATGGACGGTAAACGAGGGTCGCGATGAAGCAGGCAGCCGCCACAGAGGGCCCGCAACTCAGCGTCGTCGATTCGACGCTGATGAAGCGAGTGTTTTATGCGTTCGCGACGCTGGCGCTGCTTTCGGTGGCGATCAGCCTTGGCGGCAAATGGTTCGGCCGCTCGATCGCCATGGCCGGGTACACCGACGACACCACGGCCCACAAGGTCGTCATCGGCAACAACGTCATCGCCGTGCCGGCCAATGTCATCCGCTTTGCCCAGGCCCGGCGCGACGGCATCGCCTCGCGGCTCGACCTCTATCTGCGCTATCCCGAGATGGACGGCTACAGCGAGGGTGCCCGCAACGACTTCAACCACACCGGACCCAGCAAGGACATCGTCTTCCTGTCGTTCGAGCCGCAGATGATGTCGCGTGACATGAGCGGCCGCTTCGCGCCGATCTACAGCGCGCTGATCGCCAAGCCGGGTACGCCCGGCCCTGGCGGCACCACGCTTTACGCCTTCAGCGAAAAATCAGGCTATCTCAACGAAGTGCTGGCAGTCGCCGATCGCCCCGGAAAGGATCCGTTCGTCGCACGCTGCCTGAGCGGCCCGAGCGCGGACGAATCGCTGGCGCCCTGCGAACGCGACATCCTGGTCGGCGACAATCTCAGCCTTACCTACCGCTTCCCCCGGGAATTCCTGGGCGACTGGCAGGGGCTCGACGCGGCGATTTCTGCCGAAGCAGCGCGTGTGCTGAAGACCGGGCGGTAAGCAACGAAACGAGCCGTTCCGTAGCGATCCTTCGCGCCCCTCTCTGTCCTACCGGACATCTCCCGCACGAGGGGGGAGATCGGCCGTCATCTTGGCTTTCGCCAATCTCCAATGTTGCAGGAAGAGTGCAGCGCCGAGGCTGCCAATCTCCCCCTCGTGGGGAAGATGGCCGGCAGGCCAGAGGAGGGCGCTGTCCCGCCGGCGTCCTGCAAGGTTCCGTACCGCCGCAGCGCTTGAGGCATAGCGGCCAGCTAAACTCCCAGCTCAGGCCAGATCGATGTCGAGGATCGCCATCGAGAAATTATAATCGCCGTCGTCCTCGTCCTTGAAGACGATGCCAAGGAACTCGTCGCCGACATAGACCTCGGCCGAATCTTCCTTGCGCGGCCGCGCCTTCACTTCGAGTTTAGGGTTCTGGAAGGTGCGCTTGAAATAGGCGTCCAGCTTTCTGATTTCGTCCGGCTTCAACAGTCTTCTCCGATCGTCGCTTGCTAAAGTGCGTCGCGTCTGAAGAGACGATGCGACGCGCTTTAAATCTTGCTTCATGCATGTCGCTATCCAAAAACCGCTGGGCACTTTGGGCGACATGCATTGGTGAGCGCGCTTCTGGCACGTCGACAATGGCCATGTAAAGGCAAGCCGGCATGGGGGCAGGAATTCAGCCCCTGCCCGAGCACTCAGATGTCGAAGCTGACGACGTGGTCCATCGTCTGCGATGGCAACAGCTGGTCCATCTGCCGCGAAGGCTGGTCGCAGCCGGTCTCGCCGACGACGCGGGCCGGCACGCCGGCAACCGTCTTGTTGTGCGGTACCGGCGACAGCACCACCGAGCCGGCCGCGATCTTCGAGCAATGGCCGATCTCGATGTTGCCGAGGATCTTGGCGCCGGCGCCGATCAGCACGCCGTAGCGGATCTTGGGATGGCGGTCGCCGCCGGCCTTGCCGGTGCCGCCCAGCGTCACGCCGTGCAGGATCGACACGTCGTCCTCGATCACCGCCGTCTGGCCGACGACGAGGCCGGTGGCGTGGTCGAGGAAGATGCCCTTGCCGATGCGGGCAGCCGGATTGATGTCGGTCTGGAACACCGAGGACGACCGGCTCTGCAAATACAGCGCGAAGTCCTGGCGGCCCTGGTTCCACAGCCAATGCGCCAGCCGGTGCGTCTGGATGGCGTGAAAACCCTTGAAGTAGAGCACCGGCATGATGAAGCGGTCGCATGCCGGATCACGGTCGTAATAGGCCTGGATATCGACGCGCACCGTCGTCGACCAGTCCTTGTCGTCGGCCGCCATCGCCTTGAACGTCTGGCGGATGAGGTCGGAGCCGATGTCCTGATGGGCGAGGCGCTCGGCCAGCCGGTGAATGACCGCTTCTTCCAGGTTTTCCTGATTGAGGATGGTCGAATAGAGGAACGCCGCCAGCAGCGGATCGCGGTTGACCGCTTCCATCGCTTCGTCGCGGATCGAACGCCAGATCGGATCTACCGGCTGCACCCTGGTGGGACGGGAAATCGTAACGCTGTTCATCTGATGTCTCCGGCCATCCAATGTCTCGGCCATCCAATGTCTCGGTTGGCGGCTTGCCTATTCTCCGGCCGCACCTATAAGCCAGATCATAGCACGGGTGAACTCAATTTTCCTTAGTGCTTCGTGAAATGGATTTGGTTGGCGGAATTTCAAGCAGCCATGGAAAACGCAACCTTGATGGACGAGACCCTGAAGCGCGAGCTTTCCGCGCTCTATGAGGCCGAAGATCGCCACTACCACGACCTTGGCCACATCGAGGCGATGCTGGCGCTGGCCAATGATTACAAGGCGTTGTTGCATGATCCTGAAGCTGTCGAGGCAGCGATCTGGTTTCACGACGCGATCTACGACAGCCGCGCCAAGGACAATGAGGCGAGGAGTGCCGCACTTGCCGAGGAAAAGCTCGCCGGTCGCGCCGATGCACAACGCCTCGGCCACATCGCGGCGATGATCACTGCCACCGCCGGCCACGAATTGCCGCCCCTTGGCGACCAGCATTCGGTTCGCGACGCGGCGCTGTTCCTCGACATGGACCTGGCGATCCTGGGTGCTGCGCCCGAGGCGTTCGACGCTTATGAACAGGCGGTCCGCCGCGAATATCAGTGGGTCGATGAGCCGATGTGGCGGGCCGGACGTGCCGCAGTCCTGAATGGCTTCCTCGCCCGCCCGCATGTCTTCCATAGCAAGGAGTTCCGCCGGCGCTTCGAAACCCAGGCCCGGCATAACATGGCGCGGTCGCTCAGGGCGCTGGGGCACAGCCCGCGCGGATCGTAGCCGACGCGTCGGCCACTTGCGTCCGGAAGATTTGCCCGAAATCAGGTGAATGCGCCAAAAGTCGATGCCATTGCCCACAGCATGAACACCCCGGCCGCCAGCGACGCGCCGTTGACCACGATGCCAGCGAGGCCGAGCAAACGATTGTCGTTTGGCCGCCCAAGCGCCATCAGCCCGAAGACCGCGCCGGTAAGATGTGCCAAAGGCCCGGCCAGGAAAAATACCGCAGCGAAGAAGCCCGTCGCACAGTTCTGGAGCAGTGGGGAGGCGTCGCTCGGCATTGCCATCAACGCGGTGATCGCCATCGCGCCTGCCACCAATGCAGCCAGCGCTAGAACAACGGACCGTTCGCCGAACCTGCTTTTCGCAATGACGCCCGGCAAAGCGGCGTCGCTTCTTCCCCATTGTGCCATCGTACCCCCTGCCCTTCGTTCAGCGTGGCGGGTTTGAACCGATCCACACGTCGCTCTCATTTATTCCTGTATCGTTGCAAAACCGCTAAGGACCCGTTCAGGCCGGATGGCCGCTTTTTGGGGAGCCATCCATCAGAGCGGATGCTCGGCATAAAACTCCAGCACACGCTGCTTGAAGGTCTTGTCGCCGACCGCCAGCATGTGGTCGCGGCCTTCGATGTGAAACGCCCTGGCGTTGGGCATCAGGGCGGCGAGCTCATCCGGCGAGCCGCCGATGTCGTCCTTGGTGCCGACGGCGATCAGCGTCGGCTGGGCAATGCGGGCAAGGTCGGCCTCGCTCAGCAATTCGCGGGAGGTGGCGATGCAGGCGGCGAGCGCGCGGCGATCGCTGCGGGTCTGATCGGCGAAGGCGCGGAACGAGCGGCCGCGCGGATCGCTGGTGCCTGCCGGATCGTCGGCCAGAAGGGCGTCGGCTATTGGATCCCAGTCGCCGACGCCGTCGACCATGCCGATGCCGAGACCGCCGAAGACCAGCGTCGCCACCTTCTCCGGATCGGAGAGCGCCAGGAAGGCCGATATGCGCGCGCCCATCGAATAACCCATGACATGAGCGCGTTCGATGCCGAGATGGTTCAAAAGCGCTGCCGCGTCCGACGCCATTTTTGCCGGCGTGTAGTCGGCTTCGTCATAGCTCTTCGACGACGACCCATGGCCGCGATTGTCGAAGGCGATGGCACGATAGCCGGCGTCGTTCAGCGTCTTGAACCAGCCGGGCGACACCCAGTTGACGTAATGGCTCGAGGCAAAGCCGTGGATCATCAGCACCGGATCGCCCTGCCCCGATGCCGGCTGGCGGTCAAGGAAAGCAAGGTCGAAACCGTCATGGGAGAAAAACTGCATCGGCCGAAGATCCTGCCCGTTCAGTCGGAATCGACACTCGGCGCATCGCCCTTGTCGGGCGGCGGCATGGCCGGCCCCGGCGCCGTGCCGATGGCCGGATGGCGCAGCAGGTCGCCGTCCTCAATGCCCTTTTTGGCGGCGGTGCCTGCCTTGAGCTCGAGTACGAAGCGCACCGGCTCGTCCGGCGAGATGATCGCCTCCGACTGCGGCTCGCCTTGCCTGATCGCCCGGATCCGGCCGTCCTGGCCGACGAAGACCAAGTCGAGCGGCATCGGCGTGTTCTTCATCCAGAAGCTCACATCCTGCGGCGCACCGAACACGAACAGCATGCCGTGATTGTCGGCCATGTGGCGGCGGAACATCAGGCCGGCCTCGCGCTCGGCGGGCGTGTCGGCGATTTCGACGGAAAAAGAACGCTCGCCGGCCTTCGTCACCGCGACCAGCGGCGCCGGGTCGACGGGAAGGATCATCGCCTTGCCGTCGGCGGAACTCGGTTGCTGAAAATAGAAGAACGCACTTGCGGCGACGATGAGGAAAATCCCGGCGCAGAGCGCGCCCGCCGTCAGCCGGTTGCTGTGAGCCATATGAAATCCTCGGCCGGAACTAATGCGAGACCGGCAAGGTACCCATATCGGGGTGAATTTCGGCAGCCATAAGGCCTTTGTCGCCGCGTCCGAAGCGGACCAGCACCACCTGGCCCGGCCGGAGTTCGGTGATGCCGTAGCGGCGCAGCGTCTCCATGTGGACGAAAATGTCCTCGGTGCTCTCGCCCCGGGTCAGAAAGCCGAACCCCTTGGTACGGTTGAACCATTTGACCAGCGCCCGTTCGAGGCCGCTTTCCGGCGTCACCGCGACATGGGTGCGCTGCTCCTGCATCTCCGCCGGATGCACCGCCGTGGTGACATCCATCGAGAGCACGCGGAAGGCCTGCAGCCCGCGCTCGCCCTGCTTGACCAGGCAGACGACGCGGGCGCCTTCCAGGGCGGTCTGAAAACCGTCCTTTCGAAGGCATGTCACATGGAGGAGGATGTCGCCCGAAGTACCATCATCGGGAAGGATGAAACCGTAGCCCTTGGCCACGTCGAACCATTTGATGGCGCCGGCGATTTCGACGAGATCGGCCGTATCGGCGCTCTCATCCCGCTTCAACGCATCGTTACCGGCCCCGTCCCGCCCCATGAAAGAGGCCTTTTCCCCCATAAGAACGCCCCCTTTTTTCAACAAACACCGCAACTGATTCTTGGTATCAGATTAACACCGCGGCTTCCGGTGTGTGCAAGACCTGACGTGCCTTTTTTCACGGTTCCGTACAGGAATAGCGGATTTGCCGTTTTCCGGCGCCGGCCAACGTGGCCAATTGCCCTTTGGCCGGGCCGCCCCTATGTTGCGCCGCAACGCAACATAAGGAGGAAATCATGCGCTATCTGCACACCATGGTCCGCGTCGCCGACATCGATGCTTCGCTCGATTTCTACTGCAACAAGCTTGGCCTCAAGGAAGTGCGCCGTCACGAAAACGAGCAAGGCCGCTACACGCTGATCTTCCTCGCCGCCCCCGAAGACGAGCAAAGCGGCATCAGCGAGAAAGCGCCGCTGGTCGAACTGACCTACAATTGGGACCCGGAAGACTACAAGGGCGGCCGCAATTTCGGCCATCTCGCCTATGAGGTCGACGACATCTACGCCACCTGTCAGCGGCTGATGGACAATGGCGTTACCATCAACCGGCCGCCGCGCGACGGCAACATGGCGTTCGTCAAATCGCCGGACGGCATCTCGATCGAGCTGTTGCAGAAAGGTCCGGCCAAGCCGAAGGCCGAGCCGTGGGCGTCGATGCCGAACACCGGCAGCTGGTAACCGATCACGCCATCTTGAACGAACGCAGGCGGCCCTGGTTCGGTTTTCGCGTCCGCATTCCCAAGGAGAATTCATTTATGCCGACCAGCCATGTCGACGTCGCCACCGAACATGCGAGCCGCTATCTGCAGCAGCTGTGCAAGCATTGGGCGCATAAATTCCCGGTCGAGTTCGACCCGAACCACGGCACCATCGATCTGACGCTCGGCCGGCACGGTTCTCGATGCCGACCCGGCAGCGCTGCACATTGCGGTGACGACCGATGAAGCCGGCTCGCTCGAGCGCCTGGAAACGGTCGTCGCCGAGCACATCAAGCGCTTCGCCTTCCGTGAAGAGCTGGCATTCGACTGGAAACGCGCTCCGGCCGCGTAGACGACCTGTCAACCGCCAGCCTTGGCCATGTCCAGCAGCATCAGCACGGTGCGCCAATTACGCGCCGTGCCCGGCACCTTCAGAACGCGCGGAATGAGATTGGCAAACACCGATTTGCCGAGCCCGTCAGGCGCATGCAGGTAGAGCACGTCGCCCTTGATCTCGAAGCGTTCGGGCCCGGTGCATTTTTCCGCCAGCCGGGCGACCTCCTCGGCGGTCGGCCGGCGCTCCAGCGCATAGGCATGCAGCTTGGTCGGCTCGCCGGCCACTTCCGGATAGGGATTGTCCGCCGCCAGCCGCTCGAGCCAGCCGAGATCGCGCACCATGATGCGTGAATGGAACCCCCATTTCTTCTCGAATTCCGCTTCCAACCGCTTGGTCAGCGTCGCCGCATCGCCATCTGGCGACCGGAACACGGCGTTGCCGCTCTGCACATAGGTGGCGACATCGGAGAAGCCGAGCTGCTCGAAAAATGACCTGAGTTCCGCCATCTTGACGATGCGGTTGCCGCCGACATTGATGCCGGAAAACAGCGCGATAAAAACGTTCGCCGGAGCGTTCGGAAGATCGTTGCTGCTCATATGATGAACCCGGCGAGCGTCTCGTTGTCGGTGATGTCCTGGTAATGGACGCTCTCGGCGTCGAAATTCGCCTTGAGCAGGTCGAAATTGCGGCGGTCCTTGGTTTCGATGCCGATCAGCACCGAACCGAAATTGCGCGCCGATTTCTTCAGATATTCGAAGCGGGCGATGTCGTCGTCGGGACCCAGCAATTCAAGGAAATCGCGCAGCGCGCCGGGCCGTTGCGGAAAGCGGATGATGAAGTATTTCTTCAAGCCCTCGAAGCGCAGCGCCCGTTCCTTCACATCCGGCAGCCGCTCGAAATCGAAATTGCCGCCCGACACCACGGCGACGATGGTCTTGCCCCTGATTTCCTTCCTGGAAAAATCCTTGAGCGCATCGATCGCCAGCGCGCCGGCCGGCTCCAGCACGACGCCTTCGACATTGAGCATTTCGATCATGGTTGCGCAGAGCCGGTTTTCCGGGATCAGCCGCACGGTGTCGGCGGCAAACTCCTTGAGGTGGCGCAACGGCTCGCGGCCGATCTCGGCCACTGCTGCGCCGTCGACGAAATTGTCGACCTTGGCGAGCTTGATCCGCTTTCCGGCGGCAAGGCTCTCGCTCAGGCTCGGGGCGCCGGCCGGCTCGCAAAAGACGAAACGTGTTTCACGGTGCTGGTCGGCGAAATAATGGGTGACGCCGGCGGCCAGGCCGCCGCCGCCGACCGGCAGCATGACGATATCAGCCATGCGCGCACCGGGCATCTGGCCTGATATCTCGTAGGCGACGGTCGCCTGCCCTTCGATGATGTCCTTATGGTCGAACGGCGGCACCATGTGGGCGCCGGCAGTTTCGGAGAATTCGAGTGCGGCGCGATAGCAGTCGTCGAAGAAATCGCCGACCAGCCTGATCTCGACGAAGACGCCGCCGAACAGCCGCGTCTTGTCGATCTTCTGCTGCGGCGTGGTCACCGGCATGAAGACGACGCCCTTTTTGCCGAAATGGCGGCAGACGAAGGCAAAGCCCTGCGCGTGATTGCCGGCCGAGGCGCAGACGAACAGCTCGGCAGCGTTGCCGGCGGCGATCGTCTTGCGGAAGAAGTTGAAGGCGCCGCGGATCTTGTAGGAGCGCACCGGCGTCAGGTCCTCGCGCTTCAGCAGCACCCGCGCGCCGGTCTTCTTCGACAGATAGTCGTTTTCCTGCAGCGGCGTCTCCGGAAAAATCTCGCGGATCGCCGCAGCGGCAGCAGCGACGCGAGAGGAGAAACCGGTCATGGCAAGAGCACCCCACAGGCTACGCGAGTTCGGTCCCGCTATTGCATATCTGGCCTCGTGAAGCCATTGTCCGGCCGCCCCGAAGGGGCATTTCCGGAATCAACGTAAGCATTTGGGGGCGTTTGCTCATGCCTGTCGCATCGGTTGCCCGGAAAACCGTGTCGCTGCCGGAGTTCGGCGAGCCGACGGTGATGCCGCTGGTGCCCCGCGCCACCTATGAGGCCCGCATCGCGGCGCTGGTCGCACTTGGCGGGTTCGATGCCTTCGTCGTCTATGGCGACCGCGAACATGCGGCCAATGTCGCCTACCTCTGCGGCTACGATCCCCGCTTCGAGGAGACGCTGCTCATCATCGTTCCCGGCAAGCCGCCGAAACTGCTGGTCGGCAACGAGGGCTGGGGCTATGCCGAGATCTGCGACGGGCCTTACGAGCGCGTGCTCTACCAGACGTTCTCGCTGCCGGCGCAGCCGCGCGACCGCTCGCAGTCGCTTTCCGACATCCTTGCCGATTGCGGCCTGAAGGCCGGCCAGCGCATCGGCGCCATCGGCTGGAAACCGTTCGGCCCCGGCGACGCCGGCTTTGGCGAAACGACGCTCGACCTGCCGTCCTTCATCGCCGACACATTGCGCAGCCTTGCCGGCGATAGGGGCACGGTCGTCAACGCGGCGAACCTTTTGATGAACCCTGCCGACGGCCTGCGCGCCATCAACGAGGCCGACCAGCTGGCGGCGTTCGAATTCGCCGCGACCTATTCCTCGCAAGGCCTGCGCAATGTCCTGCAAGGCATCGAACCCGGCATGACCGAATTGCAGGCGGCGCGGCTGATGGGCATCAACGGCCTGCCGCAATGCTGTCACCCGATGCTGTCGGCCGGCAAGCGGGCGCCCTATGGCCTGCCAAGCCCGCGGCTCGAAATCATCAAGCGCGGCGACCCGATCACCATGGCCTATGGCATCCAGGGCTCGCTCAATGCCCGCGCCGGTTTTCTGGTCGAGGATCCGGCCGAGCTTCCGAGGGGCATCCAGGACTATGTCGAGAAGCTGGTCGCGCCCTATTTCTGCGCCGTCGTCGACTGGTACGAGACGGTCGGCATCGGCGTTCCCGGCGGCGCGTTGTGGCAAGCGGTGCACGACCGCATCGGCGATCGGTTCTTCGGCGTAGCGCTCAACCCCGGCCATCTCATCCATATCGACGAATGGATGCATTCGCCGGTATTTTCCAGCTCCGACATCAGATTGAAGTCGGGCATGGCCTTGCAGGTCGACATCATCCCGGCGACCGGCACCGATTATTTCACCACAAACATCGAGGACGGCATCGCGCTGGCCGACGAGGCGCTGCGCGAAGAGATCGCCGCGCGCTATCCCGAAGCCTGGCGCCGCATCGAGGCGCGCCGCGCCTTCATGACCGACGTGCTCGGCATAAGGCTGAAGCCGGAAGTGCTGCCGTTTTCCAACATTCCGGCGTTCCTGCCGCCGTTCTGGCTTTCGCGCAACAGTGCGATGGCAGTCGCGAGGCGCTGAGCGCATTTCGGCGCCTGCGACTTACTTCCGCCGCACTTGGCCTGTCCGGGAGGTGCGGCGGAGGTGGATGGGCCTTTGGTCAGGCCGGAGTGGAATTGCTTAAGTGCCCTTGAAGACGATTTGTATCATTCTCATTGCCGCGCTGCTCGCCGGCTGCGGCGGGCGCCAAACCGAGGAACTGCTCGGCAGCGCCATGATGGCGGTGCCGGTGACGGAAATCGCCGGCAACCACTCGATCTTCATCGCAACCACGCGCAAGCGCTCCGACGATCCCGATAAGGTCTTCGACGGCGAGCGCTCGGCGACGCTGAACTATGCCCGCGTCAACGTCACCGTCCCCGGTATCCACAAGACAGGCCAGATCGAGCGGCGCTCGCGCGGCAAGTCGGACGATCCGGCCAAATACTTCATGGCTTCCGAGGTCGTCGGATACGACACCCAGCCGAAATTCTCCAGCGCGCTCAGCGCCGACATCGCGGCGCGCGGCGGCCGTGTCATGGTCTTCGTCCACGGCTACAACACCGGCTTCGACGACGCGGTCTACCGCGTCACCCAGATCACCCATGATTCCGGCTATCCGGGCACGCCGGTGCTGTTTTCCTGGGCGTCGGGCGCCAAGACCACCGACTATGTCTACGACAAGGAAAGCGCCAGCGTTGCCCGCGACCAGCTGGAAGTGACGCTGAGAATGCTGGCGCAGACCGGCGCGCGGCGCATCGACATCGTTGCCCATTCGCTGGGAACCTGGGTCACCATGGAGGCGCTGCGCCAGCTCGCCATCACCGGCGACCGCGATCTCGGCGGCAAGCTCGGCGACGTCGTGCTGGCCTCGCCCGACATCGACGTCGACGTGTTCAAGAGCCAGATGCGCCGCTACGGCAAGCCGAACAAGCCGTTCATCCTGCTGCTCTCCGACGACGACCGGGCGCTGCGGCTCTCCGGCCTGATAGCCGGCGCGCGGCCGCGCGTTGGCGACTACAAGGACGCCGCCGACCTCGCCAGCTATGGCGTGTCGGTCGTCGATCTCTCCAGCGTCAAGGGAGCCGACCGCTTCAACCACACCAAATTCGCCGATAATCCGGAATTGGTGCAGTTGATCGGCCAGAAGCTGCGCGAGGATGACGGGTTTGCCAGCGACCGCGAAGTGACAGACCGCATCGCCTCGGTCGGACAATAGCTGCATTGCGCGGCAGTGACTGTTGACCATTGCCGCACCATCGGAACAGTTTGAACTGGACCGTGCCGGGCTCTGCCTCTATCGAATAGGCCAAGACGTCTCCGGCTCGACGTCGCCTTTGCGGGAGCCCGCGTGACCGTGCCTTCGAAGATCTTTCTCGTCGTTGCGTTCGCGCTCGCGCTGGCAAGCTGCGCCGGCCAGAACACGCACGACTTGCTCAACAAGACGACAATCACCGTGCCTGCTTCCGACATTGCCGCGACGCACAAGATCTTCGTCGCCACAACCCGGCAAAAGGCAATGAAAGCGCCCCGGCAGGTGTTCGATGGCGACCGTTCGCCGACCACCAGCTTTGCCAGCGTCGAGGTGACGGTGCCCAAAATTCACCAGCTCGGCGCCATCGAGCGGGTCAAGGGATCGGCCAACAGCAATCCGGCGAAGGATTTCACGGCGACCGGCGTCACCTTCTACGAAGGCGCGCCGCAATTCGCCAAGGCGGTCGGCGCCGATATCGCGATGCGCGGCGACCGCGCGCTGGTTTTCGTGCACGGCTTCAACAACGGCTTCGACGACGGTATCTACCGGCTGACGCAGATCGCGCACGACACGAAATACCCGGGCACGCCGGTGCTGTTTTCGTGGGCGTCGAGCGGCAAGACGACCGGCTACATCTACGACAAGGAAAGCGCCAATGCGGCGCGCGACGATCTCGAAGCGACGCTGCGCATGCTCGCCAAGAGCCGCGCCAAGAGCATCGACATCATTGCCCATTCGATGGGGACCTGGGTGACGATGGAAGCGTTGCGCCAGCTTGCCATCACCGGCGACCGCGACCTCGGCGGCAAGCTCGGCTATGTTATCCTGGCTTCGCCCGATATCGACGTCGACGTGTTCAAAAAGCAGATGATCCGCTACGGCAAGCCCGACAAGCCGTTCGCCGTGCTGCTTTCGGGCGACGACCGGGCGCTCAGACTGTCGACCCTGATCTCCGGCGACAAGCCACGCGTCGGCGACTATGGCGACGCGGCCGACCTCGCCAGCTATGGCGTCTCGGTGGTCGACCTGACCAAAACCAAGGGCGGCGACCGGCTGAACCACGCCAAATTCGCCGACAACCCGTTCCTGGTGCAGCTGCTCGGCGACCGCTTGCGCGCCCCGGCCGGCCTCGCCTCCGAAGAGACCGCGCCGGCCCAGCTCGACAATCTCGGCCAGGG
This sequence comes from Mesorhizobium sp. M0522, assembly GCF_040321085.1. Classification (NCBI taxonomy): domain Bacteria; kingdom Pseudomonadati; phylum Pseudomonadota; class Alphaproteobacteria; order Hyphomicrobiales; family Phyllobacteriaceae; genus Mesorhizobium; species Mesorhizobium sp. M0522. The sequence goes on along the minus strand of NZ_JAMYQW010000026.1, from coordinate 19,928 downwards.
CCTCGGCAAGGCCGTCGGTTCGGTCGCCGAAATCGTCATCACCACGCCGTTCAAAGTGCTGACCATCGCCACGGGCGGGTGAGCCGACCTCTACTGCCAAACGCGCCGGTGATTGGCAGCTGTCAACAAAAACGCTCTGCAGCGATCCTTCGCGCGCCCCCCTCTGTCCTGCCGGACATCTCCCCCTCTAGTGGGGAGATTGGCCGCCACTTTCGGCTTTCGCCAATCTCCAACTCTGACGAACAACGCGCTGTCGACGAAACTGCCAATCTCCCCCCTTGAGGGGGAGATGTCCGGCAGGACAGAGGGGGGCGCTGTCCCTCCAGGGTTCAGTGCTTCTTCAAACGAACAGATCGACCTTCTGGAATGTCGTCACGTCGATAAGGCCGACGTCGGAAATTCGGAGCTCGGGGATGACGACCAGCGCCAGCAGCGAGTGCTGCATGTAGGCGTTGTTGAGCGAGCAGCCCATCTGGCGCATGGCGTCGCTGAGTTGGTCCGCCTTGGCGGCGACGATTTCCGCCCGCTCGTTGGACATCAGCCCGGCGATCGGCATTTCGACCAGCGCCAGTTCCTTGCCCCTGGAGAACAGCACAACACCGCCGCCGACCTCGCCCAGCCGGTTCACGGCCAGGGCCATGTCCTGCTTGTTGGTGCCGACGACGATGATGTGGTGGGCATCGTGGGCCACGCTGGAGGCCATGGCGCAGTCGCCGATGTAGCCGAAGCCGGAGACGAAGGCGTTGGTGACGCCGCCGGTGCCCTTGTGGCGTTCGACCAGCGCGATCTGGCAGACGTCGTTGCGACGGTCCATGGCGACCAGCCCGTCCTCAACCCCAAGATCGGCCTCCAGCGCCCGCGTCGGCGCCTGGTTTTCGATGACGCCGATGACACGCACCCGCACCTCGTTGGCGCCCATGGGTGCGGCGATGTCGAAGTCGCCGGCCTTGAGCTTCCTGCCGAGCTTGACGGTGTTCTTCGCCGTCTTCGGATAGTCGTAGGCCGGAATGTCGATTTCGAGCTTGCCGCCCTTGGCCAGCCTGACGCCGCGGCCATAGACCTCGTCGATGGTCATTTCGGCCAGGTCGGAGACGATCAGCAGATCGGCGAGCCGTCCCGGCGCGATCGAGCCGATCTCGCGCTCCAGCCGGAAATGCTGGGCGGTGTTGAGCGTCGCCATCTGGATCGCCGTCACCGGCGTCAGCCCTTGGCTGATGGCGTGGCGCACGACCCGGTCCATATGGCCTTCGTGCACCAGCGTACCGGAGTGGCTGTCGTCGGTGCACAGGATGAAGTTGCGCGGGTCGAGCCCGCTCTCCGTCACCGCCTTGATCTGCGAGGCCACGTCATACCAGGCCGAGCCCAGCCGCAGCATCGCCTTCATGCCCTGGCGGACGCGGGCGATGGCGTCCTCGGCGCGCGTGCCTTCGTGATCGTCCTCGGGGCCGCCGGCGACGTACCCGTGGAACGGCAGGCCGAGATCGCGCGAGGCATAATGCCCGCCGACCGTCTTGCCGGCCCTCACCGTCGCCGCGATCTCGCCCGACATCACCGGATCGTTGGCGGCGACGCCCGGAAAATTCATCACCTCGCCGAGCCCGATGATGTTTTCCCAGGTCATCGCTTCGGCAACGTCGGCGACGGTCAGCTCGGCGCCGGCATGCTCCAGCCCCGGTGCCGAAGGCACGCAGGACGGCATCTGCACGAGTACGTTGACCGGCATGGCGACGGCCTCGTCATGCATCAGCCGCACGCCCGGCAGGCCGAGCACGTTGGCGATCTCATGCGGATCGATGAACATCGAGGTGGTGCCATGCGGAATCACCGCGCGGCAGAATTCCGTCACCGTCACCATGCCGCTCTCGACATGCATATGCGCGTCGCAAAGCCCCGGCACCAGATAGCGGCCGCCTGCATCGACCACCTTCGTGCCTTGGCCGATGGCATGGCCGGCGTTCGGCCCGCAATAGGCAAAGCGGCCGCCGGCAATGGCGATGTCGGTGCCGGCGATGATCTCGCCCGAATGGACGTTGACCCAGCGCCCGTTGCGGATGACGAGATCGGCGGGTTTGCGGCCCATGGCGACATCGACCAGATGCGTCGCCATCTCGGCCCAGGGTTTTGGTTTCGTCGCATTGGCGGTCTTCGGCATCAACAGGCTCCTCTTTGCCCGACTGTGCCAAGCCGCGAGGATTTTGACCAGCGAGGAAGTAAGCGCGGACGGCGAAGTTGCAGATCTCCCCCTCAAGGGGAGATGTCGCCGAAGGCGACAGAGGGGGTCGGGACGTCCTGACGCGAACCTTTACCGCGAACAAAACAGGCTGGCGCTCGACGCGCGACGACCCCCTCTGGCCTGCCGGCCATCTCCCCCTCAAGGAGGGAGATCGATGCGCCATGGCCTTCGCTAATCGCCAAGGGCATTTTGTGCCGGCCGCAGCAACTTTGTTCTTGCTTTGTGCCGGCAGCTATGCTACTAATTTGGGTATGGTGCCAATTGGCTCCAACGACCCGCCTCCCGAGGCGGGTTTTTCTGTTATGGCGCCATTCACGGCAAAATGGCCCAAGCGGAATACGATTCCGTTGCGGCCAATTAGCTTTCGTCTCGTTAGAGGGTCCTTCTGAATCGACGGTCGCGGAGTTCGACGCACTCCATCGTTCGAGCCTTCGGCCGGTTCACTCAATTCGATCCCGAACTGTCACTTTTTGCTTGGATCGTCCGCCGGGTTGACGTAGGTGATCTTGAATGGCCCCTCGCCATGAACCTGGATAATCGTTTCGCTTGTCGTCCAGGCGAAGTGATTCATTCCGGCCGGCGCGACGCCGAAGCCGCCAGCAGTCAGTTCGACACCTTTCGCCTCGTCGAGCTTATCGCCCATTCCAATATGGAAGTTGCCGGAAAGCACCGTTACGTATTCCGTGGTGGGATGATTATGTGCGGCAATTTTGTAGCCGGCGGGTGTCTTCAACCGCAGCACATAGGCGCCGTCCTTTGAGGGATCTCCAGCGACAACAGCCATTTCCGCGCCAGCGGGAATGACAGCTGGAGCAGGACCCCATTTGATGTCTTTGGCGTTCATCGGCATCTCATCGGCAAACAGAGGCGCCGTCCCAACAAGCAGCAGTGCCAGGGCAGAGGCAAGCTTGAGCATGACAATCTCCCAGTGTCTGTAGAGGACGGCGTCGAGTATCGGAGCGCCGATCCACTTGCCACTTCGAGCCTACCAGGGCAGAGCGCCCGAACGCATCCTGCGAACGGGGGACGCGCATTCGCGGTAGCCGCGGAAGCTGCCGCTAAAAACATTTCCCAGGTGAAACGATTTCGTTTGCATCACTGTAGGTGATCGGCCTCGCTAGCTTCCGGTGCCAGATTTGTCGACGGCAGAAGACGGCTTGACGGCCTTTGGCTGGCGGCTGAAAAGGACTGGCCTGCGGACGTGGCGGAATTGGTAGACGCAAGGGACTTAAAATCCCTCGATCTCTGATCGTACGGGTTCGAGTCCCGTCGTCCGCACCAGATTGGTCTCGTTTGATATCCTTCGTAACTGGAGACTAGGGCGCTCGACCCGGTTCTGGCCCCCTCACCTCCCGATCGGGTTCAGCTTCAGGTGCTGGATGAGGATGATGGTCTTGGCGTCGATGATCCGACCGTCGTGGATGCCGGCCAGTGCCTCGTCTAGCGGCATCTCCAAAACTTCGATGTCCTCGCCTTCGTCGTGGGCGCCGCCGCCGTCGGAAATGCGGTCGGCGGGCGAGTAGCGGGCGACGAAGAACCAGAGCCGCTCAGTGACGCTGCCGGGGCTCATATAGGGCGAAAACAGCCGCTGCACGTCCTTCAGCCGATAGCCGAGTTCCTCCTCGGCCTCCTTGCGGATGCAGGTTTCGGGATCGTCTTCGTCGAGCAGGCCGGCGCAGGCCTCGATCAGCGGCTCCTTGTGGCCGGTGACGTAGGCCGGGTAGCGGAACTGCCGCACCAGAAGCACCGTCGAGCGGTCGGGATCGAAAGGCAGGATCACCGCGCCGTCACCGCGATCGTAGGTCTGGCGGGTGTGCGTTTCCCATTTGCCGTCGCGCCGGCGGTAGTCGAAGACGGTCTTTTTCAGAACCGCCCATTCGTCAGAAAGGACTTCCTCGGAGCGGATGCGAATGCGATCTTCCATGGTGGACTCCCTGCTGCCGCGGCAAGGCGTAGCCGCGAACGGCGGTTCGTGCAATCGGGCCACCAATTGGTCCAGAGCACCGGTTCACCGTCTCGTGTCTGGCGCTGGCACAATCGGCTGCATAAATAGCGGCAACCCTTTCCGGAGTTTTTTATGACCTCATCGCTTTTCCAGCCGATCACCCTCGACGGCCTGACCTTCCCCAATCGCATCGCGGTCGCGCCGATGTGCCAGTATTCGGCCGAGGACGGCTCGGCCAGCGATTGGCATCTCTATCACTGGATGAACCTGGCGATGTCGGGCGCCGGCATGGTCACCGTCGAGATGACCGATGTCGAACGGCGCGGCCGCATCTCGCATGGCTGTCTCGGCCTCTATTCCGAGGACAACGAGGCGGCCGCGCGACGCACGCTGGATGCAGCCAAGCGTGTCGCGGCACCGGGCACGAAATTCGGCACGCAGCTTGCCCATGCCGGCCGCAAGGCCTCGAATCGGAAACCCTGGGAGGGCGGCGGCCCGCTGCATGCCGATCAGGATCCGTGGCCGATCGTGTCGGCCTCGGCGATCGCCTACGACACCGGCTGGCAGGTGCCGCGGGCGCTGGAGGACGACGAGATCCTGCAAATCATCGAACGCTTCGCAGAAGCGGCAAGGCGGGCCGAGCGCGCCGGCTTCGACTTCATCGAATTGCATGCCGCGCATGGCTATCTGATCTTCCAGTTCCTGTCGCCGCTCTCCAACCGGCGCACCGACCGCTGGGGCGGCTCGCTGGAAAACCGCATGCGTTTCGCCGTCGAGATCGCCAAGGCGGTGAAGAAGGCGGTGCCCAGGCTGATGCTGGGCGCGCGCCTGTCGATCAAGGAATGGGTCGATGGCGGCTTCGAGATCGAGGATGCGATCGAAGTGGCAAAAGCGCTGAAGGAAGCCGGCGTCGCCTATCTCTGCTGCTCGAGCGGCGGCAATTCACCGTTGCAGAAGCTGCCCTCCGGGCCCGGCTACCAGGTGCATCTGGCCGAAGCGGTGCGCAAGGCCGTCGGCATCCCGACGCGGGCCGTCGGCCTGATCGACGATCCGAAGCAGGCCGAGGCGATCGTCGCCGACGGCCGCGCCGACATGGTGGCGCTGGCGCGCGCCTTTCTTGCCGATCCGCGCTGGGGCTGGCGCGCCGCGGCCACCTTCGGCGAAAAAATCCACCCGGCGCCGCAGCTTGCCCGCTCGGTGACGACGATGCAGCACTGGATGAAGGCGGCGAACTGACGGCGGGTTCGTCTCGCTGGACGGGGCATCACAGCTTCGCTTTGATCCTCTGCCGGTGTAGAGTGGCCGGGGCCGCGGCTGGGCGCGGCGGGTTGGGGGAGCAGAGACATGCCGTTCAGGGGGAATTCCATTGCGGCTGCCGCCGCGGTTTTGGCCGGGCTGTCGTTCGCCGCATCGACGCCGGCCGGGGCGCAATATTGGGAAGGTACGGTGCACGGTCTTTCCAGGCACTACAATCTGGCGACGGGAAGCGGCTTTCTCGCCGTTCGGGCCCGGCCGAACTCGTCGTCGCGCATGATAGGGCAATTGTTCAACGGCGACCAAACCGAGATCTTCGACCGTCGCGGGAACTGGTACAAGGTCGATTTCGGCGGCCGCACCGGCTGGGCGAATGCACGCTGGCTGCGCAACGACTGCGGCTATTGAGCTATATTCGACTGAGCTAACATAGTACTTGCAACCAAATCGGCCGCTCCGCGTTGGCGGCGATGATGGACAGCAAGCCATTTGAAAAGCCGGTCGTGGTCGAACTCGGCCATGTCGGCAAATATCGGCAGATCCGCAGCGCCCAGGAGGCGGCGGAGTGCCTGATGACGGTCTGGCCACTCAATCGCGGGCCGCGTCATCGTGATGCCCTCGACACTTGCCTAAAAGTGCTGGAAGGTTATCGTTCGACGGCGGATGCGCGCCGGGCACTGATCGAAGCCGCCAGGGAATCGGACGTGCTGGTCACAGACGACAGGCTGCCAGACGACACACTGGCCGACGATAGGCTGCATTGAGGCAACGGGCTTTCAACCGGAGGGTTTCATGGCGAAACTGACCTACAAGATCGTCGAGCATGACGGAGGCTGGGCCTACAAGGTCGGCTCGACATTCTCCGAAACGTTCCCCACCCATCAGGACGCGTTGCGCGCCGCCGAGATCGCTTCCGCCGAACAGCAGGTCGCCGGCAACACCGACGGCATCCAGTACGAGGACGCCGACGGCAAATGGCATGACGAGCTAGCCGACGGCCGCGACCGGCCGCAGACCGAGGTTTCGGATTAGGGTGTGTCGATATCCCAGTGATGCCGGCGTGCTTTACAGGTCGGTTTGGTAGCGCTACCGTCTCACATCGCGCGTGACCGGGGAGGAGCCTGGGCGCTGTCGCGGGCCAGGCAAGAAAGCGGTTTCCTTCGAAGTCGTTGCAGGAATCAATCGGGAGGAGATCGATGGCGTCTGTCGCAATCGGCGATGTCTACAAATCATTTGGGACCGTCGAGGTCCTGCACGGGGTCAGCGTCGATATAAACGACGGCGAGTTCGTCACGCTGGTCGGTCCTTCGGGTTGCGGAAAGTCGACCCTTCTCAGGATGATCGCCGGCCTGGAAAAGATCTCGCGCGGCCAGATCGCGATCGGCAAACGTGTCGTCAATAACGTTGCGCCAAAGGAGCGCGACGTCGCCATGGTCTTCCAGAACTATGCGCTCTACCCGCATATGACGGTCGCCGAGAACATGGCGTTCTCGCTGATGCTCAAGGGCGTTCCCAAGACGGAGAGCGATGCCGGCGTGCGGCGCGCGGCCGAAATCCTGGGACTGGTGCCGCTGCTCGACCGCTATCCGCGCCAGCTTTCCGGCGGGCAGCGCCAGCGCGTTGCCATGGGCCGGGCGATCGTGCGCGATCCGCAGGTTTTCCTGTTCGACGAGCCGCTATCCAATCTCGATGCCAAGCTCCGGGTGCAGATGCGCGCCGAGATCAAGGAACTGCACCAGCGCCTGAAGACGACGACGGTCTACGTCACCCACGACCAGATCGAGGCGATGACCATGGCCGACAAGATCGTCGTCATGCATGACGGCATCGTCGAGCAGATCGGGCCGCCGCTCGAGCTGTACGACCGGCCGAACAATATTTTTGTCGCTAGCTTCATCGGCTCGCCCGCCATGAACATGCTCAGGGGCGAGATCGTAAGCGACGGCTCGCCGTCATTTCGCGGCGCCGGAGGGATTTCGGTCCCGTTGGCGTCTGCACTTTCCATCGGCAATGGTGAGCCGGTCGTGCTGGGGATACGGCCCGAGCATTTACGGCTGTCCGACCATCAGGGCATCCCGGTCACCGTCGTGGTGGTCGAGCCGACAGGGTCCGAAGTGCAGCTCATCGGCCGCACCGCCGGCGGCGAGGAGATCGTCGCAAACTTCCGGGAACGCCATTCCTTCACGCCGGGCGAAACCATCCGGCTTACGGCCGAGCCTGGCCTCATCCATCTCTTTCACGGCAAAACCGGACAGCGGTTCGAAACACCCATCGGGCAGTAGGACGGCAAGGACAATAAGCAGGAGGAAGCGAGCATGAAATTCACCAGACGTGACGTGATCCGCACCACCGCCGGCGTTGCGGCGGGAGCCTTGGGAAGCCGGCTCATCGGCTCTCCCGCCTTTGCCCAGGAGGGGTTGAAATACAAGCCCGAGGACGGCGCCAAGCTCAGGCTGTTGCGCTGGTCGCCTTTCGTGCAGGGCGACGAGGATCAATGGCTGGCCAACACCAAGCGCTTTACCGAAGCGACCGGTGTCGAGGTCCGCGTCGACAAGGAAAGCTGGGAGGACATCCGCCCCAAGGCGGCGGTCGCCGCCAATGTCGGCTCCGGCCCGGACCTGATGTTCGTCTGGTTCGACGACCCGCACCAATATCCCGACAAGCTGCACGACGTGACGGAACTGGGCGAATATCTCGGCTCGAAATATGGCGGCTGGCACGATGGACCGCACCAATATGCGACACGGCAAGGCAAATTCCTCGGCCTGCCGCTGGCGACCATCGGCAATGCCATCGTCTATCGCGAAAGCTGGGTGAAGGAGGCCGGCTTCTCCGAATTTCCGAAGGACACGGCGGGCCTGCTCGAGCTTTGCAAGGCATTGCAGGCAAAGGGGCACCCGGCCGGCTTCACGCATGGCCACGGCGTCGGCGACGGCAACAACTACGCTCACTGGCTGCTATGGAGCCATGGCGGTCAGATGGTCGACGAGAGCGGCAAGGTGACGATCAACAGCCCCGAGACGCTCAAGGCGATCGAATACGCGCAGCAACTCTACAAGACCTTCATTCCCGGCACCGAAAGCTGGCTCGACGTCAACAACAACCGCGCCTTCCTGGCCGGGCAATTGAGCGTCATCGCCAACGGCATTTCCGCCTACAACACCGCCAAGATCAACAAGGACAAGGATCCGAAGCTCACTGAGATAGCCAAGGACATCCGCACCACCAACCTGCCGATCGGCCCGGTCGGAAAATCCGTCGAGCTGTTCCAGGTGACCACGGCCGTGATCTTCGACTACACGCCCTACCCCAACGCCGCCAAGGCCTACCTGCAGTTCATGTTCGAGGATCCGCAAATGTCGCAGTGGATCACGTCGTCGGCAGGCTATTGCTGCCAGACGCTCAAAGCCTTCGACAACAACCCGGTGTGGACGGCCGATCCGAACAACGCCGCCTACGCCAAGGCCTCGGCGACGCTGCGGCCCAACGGCTATGCCGGCCCGCTTGGCTATGCCTCGGCGGCGACCATGGCCGACTATGTGCTGGTCGACATGTTCGCCAAGGCGGTGACAGGCCAGGCGACGCCGCAAGAAGCGATGGAAGAAGCCGAGAAGCGCGCAAACCGCTACTATCGCGTTTGAGCCGGGTTCACCCGGGCAGCCATGCTGCCCGGCTTCGAATCGCGCATGGCCGCCCGGCCGTTCAATGAGACCTTAGAGGAGCCGACCATGGCCGTGACCTCCGCTGCCGCTCAGCCACGCCGGTCGGCGCTGTCGCGCATTCTGACGTTCGTGTCCGAAAGTCATAACGCGCTTGGCTTCGGCTTCATGCTGCCCGCGGCGGCACTGCTGCTGGTCTTCCTGACCTATCCGCTCGGGCTCGGCGTCTGGCTCGGCTTCACCGATGCCCGCATCGGCCGCCCCGGCATCTTCATCGGCTTCGAGAACTATGAATATCTGTGGGATGACGCCGTCTTCTGGCTCTCCGTCTTCAACACCTTGCTCTACACGATCAGCGCCTCGGTCCTGAAGTTTGTGCTCGGCCTGTGGCTGGCGCTTATCCTCAACCAGAACCTGCCGTTCAAGTCGTTCTTCCGCGCGATCGTCCTGCTGCCCTGGGTGGTGCCGACGGTGCTGTCGGCGATCGCCTTCTGGTGGATCTACGATTCGCAATTCTCGATCCTGTCCTGGGCGCTTATGGAAATGGGCCTGATCGACCATCGCATCAACTTCCTCGGCGATCCCGAGAATGCGCGGGCTTCGGTCATCGCCGCCAATGTCTGGCGCGGCATTCCTTTCGTGGCGATCACGCTGCTTGCCGGCCTGCAGACGATTCCGCAGTCGCTCTACGAGGCCGCCACGCTCGACGGCGCCAGCCGCTGGCAATTGTTCCGCTATGTGACGCTGCCGCTGCTGACGCCGATCATCGCCATCACCATGACGTTTTCGGTGCTGTTCACCTTCACCGACTTCCAGCTGATCTATGTGCTGACGCGCGGCGGGCCGGTGAACGCCACGCACCTGATGGCGACGCTGTCGTTCCAGCGCGGCATTTCCGGAGGCCAGCTTGGCGAAGGCGCCGCGATCGCGGTCGCCATGATCCCGTTCCTGCTGGCGGCGATCCTGTTCAGCTACTTTGGCCTGCAGCGCCGCAAATGGCAGCAGGGCGGCGGAGATTGACATGACCGCGATCGAAACGAGCAAACGCCCCGAACTCGACGAAGGCGGCATGGGCTACCTGCAGAGTTTGCCGCGCCGCGTGGTGACGGTCTACCTGCCGTTGCTGATCTTCGTCATCGTGCTGTTGTTTCCGTTCTACTGGATGACGATCACGGCGGTTAAGCCCAACCTCGAGATGACCGACTACGCCAATTTCAATCCGTTCTGGGTGGTGCATCCGACGCTCGAGCATATCCGTTACCTGCTCTTCGAGACGTCTTATCCGGGCTGGCTGCTCAACACGATCATCATCTCGACCGCCGCCACGTTCCTGTCGCTGCTGGCTGCGGTGTTCGCTGCCTACGCGATCGAACGCTTGAGGTTCTCCGGGGCGCGGCAGGTCGGCCTCGCGGTGTTCCTCGCCTATCTCGTGCCGCCCTCGATCCTGTTCATTCCGCTATCTGTGATGGTGTTCAACCTTGGACTTTACGACACGCCGTTCGCGCTCATCCTCACCTATCCGACCTTCCTGATCCCGTTCTGCACATGGCTGCTGATGGGTTATTTCCGCTCGATCCCGTTCGAGCTGGAAGAATGCGCGCTGATCGACGGGGCGAGCCGTTGGCAGATCCTCACCAAGATCGTGCTGCCGCTATCGGTGCCGGGCCTGATTTCCGCCGGCATCTTCGCATTCACGCTGTCATGGAACGAGTTCATCTACGCCTTGACCTTCATCCAGTCGTCCGAAAACAAGACTGTGCCGGTCGGCGTGCTCACCGAGCTGGTGCGCTCGGACGTCTACGAATGGGGGGCGCTGATGGCGGGAGCGCTGATCGGCTCGCTGCCGGTCGTGGTGCTCTATTCGTTCTTTGTCGAGCACTATGTTTCCTCGATGACCGGAGCCGTGAAGGAATAGCCAGCATCATGATTGGGTTCGGAGGTATTCCCGGCGGCCGGGAATGCCTAGGGTAGGCACCCTGCCGGCCGAGGCTACGGCCGGTTACTTGCCGCAGTATTGATCGTTGACATTCGTGTTGGCGTTGGCGTCGGAGACAGGCTTGCACACCTTTGCGTGAGGAATGCGCGAGGTTGCGGAAGGGTGTCAGCTGCCGGTGTCGGACTTCGGCGCAAATGCGCGGTCGGCAATGCGTTCGATGAAAGCGACGACCCGTTCCGGCTCGACGAATTGCGGCATGTGACCAAGCCCCTCGACCGGCTCGAAATGCAGCCCCCTGATCTTTTCCATCACCGGCCAGCCTTGAATATCGATGCCCAGCACGAGATCGGAAGCACCAAACAGAATGCCGGCCGGCATGGTGATCTCGCGATAGCGTTGCTCGATGCGGCCAAGGTCGTGCTCAATGGCCACGACATCGGTCGACGTTGCATAGAAATGGCTTGGCCTGAGCCCGCACCAGCCGCCGCCCTCGACCATATAGTCGGCCGGCGCCGTCTGCGGCGCGAAAATGAAGGCAAGCGTCGCTTCGGCATATTTGAGAGCCGCCGGGATCGCCACCGTATGAGCCATGATCCGGCGCCGCAGCGGCGACTTAATGTACAGCGGGCCGAACTTCTCGCGCGCGTCCGGCTCCAGATGGGTCAGCGGTGCCAGCAAGGCGATGCCGGAAATCGCCTCTGGATGCTCGATAGCCAGCGTCAGCGCGATGGCGCCACCCAGCGAATGACCGACGACCAGAGGCTTTTCCAGCCCAAGCGCGTCGATAAAATGCCGCACGATCTCGGCCTGCTCGGGCAGCCGTCCGCTGGCGCCCCTGGCCCGCACCGAATAGCCGGAGCCCGGACGGTCGAGCGCGATCAGCCGATAGTTCGGGCCGAACCGTCCGAACAGCGTGTGGCCGAATTGATGAAGCTGCGCGCCGAGGCCGTGCAGGAAGACGATCGGCCGCCCCTCGCCCGTCTCGACATAATGGATGCGGTTGCCGTCGATCTCGATGAATTTGCCACTGGCCGGCACCAGCCTTTCGGCCTTCGCCGCGATCCGCAGCGTCGCCAGCATCGGATAGGCTGCCATGACGAGCGCCAGCAGAAACAGCGCGCCGGGTAGCCATAGCAGAATCGATGCCGGCATGTCTTGCTCAGGGCTCCAAACCGGCACGCAGCATCACCCGCCGACGGGTGCACTGCAAGGGAGGTGGCACAGGTAGATCCGTCATTTGGCGGCATTGCCGCCGGCCGTTTGCCGCGCTATCTCAGGCGACCCGTTTGCCGGAGCCAGTCATGACCGAAATCGTCACCGCCGCCATGCTCGTCATCGGCGACGAGATTCTGTCCGGCCGCACCAAGGACAAGAACATCGGCCACCTCGCCGACATCATGACGGCGATCGGCATCGACCTGAAGGAAGTGCGCATCGTTGCGGACGAGGAAGACGAGATCGTCGCTGCGGTGAATGCGCTGCGCACCCGCTATACTTATGTCTTCACCACCGGCGGCATCGGCCCAACGCATGACGACATCACCGCCGATTCGGTTGCCAAGGCCTTTGGCGTGCCATGCGAATACGACGCCAAGGCCTACGCCCTGCTGGAGGCAAGCTACGCCGCCCGCGGCATCGAATACACCGAAGCACGCAAGCGCATGGCGCGGATGCCGCGCGGGGCAGACCACATCGATAATCCAGTGTCGGTTGCGCCGGGCTTTCGCATTGGCAACGTCCATGTCATGGCCGGCGTGCCGGCGATTTTCCAGGCGATGCTCGACAATGTCGTGCCGACATTGCGGGCCGGCACCAAAATGCTGTCAGCAACCGTGGAATGCCCGTTCGGCGAAGGCCTGATCGGCGGGCCGCTGGGCGACATCCAGAAGGCGCATCCGGACACGATCATCGGCTCCTACCCGAAATATGGCGACGGCAAGTTCTGGACGGAACTGGTGGTGCGCGCCCGCAGCCAGCAGGCACTGGACTCCGCACGCGCCGACGTAGAGGCTATGGTGGCGGGCTTGATCAAGGCAAGCCGAGTGGGCTGATCGGCCGGCCTGACGGAACCAGCATCGCGCAGTGACGTTTGTCACGAGTGGGATCGCCGTAAGAAGTGAGGGACTGCCATGCGCTTCAAGACCATCGTCGCCATATTGCAGAATGAACAGGATGCCGAGCGCGTCCTCGACTGCGCGATCCCGCTGGCCAGCCGATTCCAGAGCCATCTGATCGGCATCCATGCCGAGGCGCTGCCGGTGCCCTACACCTCTGCCACCGGCTTTCCGGACACCGAGTTCCTGCAGGTTTCCGCCGATATGAACCGGGAGCGCGCCGAGAAGTTGCAGGCCGCCTTTCACAAGCGCATCGAGAATTCCGGCCTGTCGTTCGAGTGGCGCAGTCTCGAGAGTTTTTCCGGCGACAGTGCGCTGACCGGCATCTCGACCGTTCGCACCGCGGACCTGATCATCGCCGCGCAGCGCGAATCGGGCAGCGACCCGAGCGCCGACGTCGACACCCTGGTCTACGATGCCGGCCGGCCGGTGCTGGTGGTGCCGCATTCGGGTCCGCTGGTCACCAGCTTCAAGCATGTGCTGCTCGCCTGGAACGGCAGCAAGGAAGCCGCGCGCGCGGCCTTCGATGCCCTGCCCTTCATCATCGAGGCCGAAAAGACGGACATCGTCGTCATCGACCCGCCCGATACGCTCGACGAGGCGCCGGAAACAGCCGGCGCCGAGATCGCCGCCTCGCTGTCCAGGCATGGCGCGACCGTCAGCGTCTCGGTGCTGAGGTCCGGCGGCGCTTCCGTTGACGACATCATCCAGACCAGGGTCGCCGAGTCGGGTGCGGACCTGCTCGTGCTCGGCGCCTACAGCCATTCCTGGCTGCGCCAGCTGCTGTTCGGCGGGGTGACGCGAACGGTGCTGCGCACCGCCCCGGTGGCGGCTTTCCTGTCGCGGTAGGTTCACAGGGATAGCTGGCAGGACAATAGCTTTGCCGCGCCCTTGCCAAAGCCAAGCCTTTCCAGTTAATTCCGCGCGCATTCCATAGGTGTCTGCGCGCGATGCGCGCTTTACGGAGTGCGCGAAAGATGTCCCTGCCCGAAAAAGCCTTCCCGGTCTCCTGGGACCAGTTCCACCGCGATGCGCGCGCGCTCGCCTGGCGGCTTGCCGGCGCCAACAAGGGGCAATGGAAGGCGATCGTCTGCATCACGCGCGGCGGCCTGGTTCCGGCCGCCATCATTTCGCGCGAGCTTGGCATCCGCATCATCGAGACGGTCTGCGTCGCCTCCTACCACGATTATACCAGCCAGGGGCAATTGCAGGTGCTGAAGGAGGTCACGCCGGCGCTGCTCGCCGATGACGGGGCCGGCGTGCTGATCATCGACGACCTCACCGACACCGGCAAGACGGCGGGCATAGTGCGCGCGATGATGCCCAAGGCGCATTTCGCCACCGTCTATGCCAAGCCGAAAGGCAGGCCGATGGTCGACACTTTCGTTACCGAGGTCAGCCAGGACACCTGGATCTATTTTCCCTGGGACATGGGCTTCACCTACCAGAAGCCGATCGCCGATGACCACGCCGGCTGATTCGCGCAACGCCGCTTGATGCACCGAGTCCGCCCAGGGGACCTCCGCACACCGATAAAGGCGTGGCGCGACGCTGCTGCAGTCGCGCCATTAGGCTGAGATCGGCGCAGATTGACGGAATCTGGCCGATCCGTGAAACATTTTTTACTTTCATTGCTTATAATTAGCCGTAAGATTCGTGAGACGGCAAATGATTCTGGAAGCTGGGGCAAGCTTCTCCGATGTTGACGAGGCCAACGACGCACAACCATAAGGCCGAAAGGGTCCGGCGACTCTTCGGCGCGGTGCCGTCCCGCCTTCAGGTTGCAGCCCTGCCCTGGCGCGATGGCGGCGACGGCGTCGAAATCATGCTGATCACCAGCCGCGATACCGGCCGCTGGGTGCTTCCCAAGGGCTGGCCGGAAGCAAAGGAGCCGCTTTGCGAGGCGGCGGCGCGCGAAGCCGGCGAGGAGGCCGGGCTGCGCGGCACGATCTCGCATCACGAGGCCGGCCGCTATTTCTATGCCAAGCTGCTGGATTCCGGCGAGGAAGTGCCGTGCGAGGTGCTGGTCTTCCCACTGCAGGTCGACAAGGTCGCCGACCGGTGGAAGGAAAAGCGGGCACGCACCCGCAAGTGGGTCAGCGCCGCCGAGGCTGTGCGCATGGTCAACGAACCCGACCTCAGCCAGATCATCGCCCATTTCTGCGCGGATCCGCATCGGTTCTCCTGAGTCTCAGTCGCGCATAGCCTATCGCTCAGGTGCTGTGAACGTCGTTGCCGAAGCGCCTCCACCCAAAGCCGACCCTTCCTTGCGCTCCGCTTCTATCCCCGTTATCCACATGTGTGACACACAAGATGTGGGGGTCATAAAAGCTACGCAAACGAATCCTTGACGTCGCAAAACGAGTCGCCTTTTATAGGCCATGCGCTCTTGTTGAGAGTGCGACCGGAAAAGTTTCGAGGCCGGTCTTTTTCCCGGAATATGTGCGTTTTGATCCGCGTTCCCGCCTGTTTACGAGGCCGGCGAATGCGTGGGATTTTGAAGCCTTGGGGGGCGAGAGGGGAGGATTGTCGGACTTGAATAAATTGTCTGTTAATACTATATTTAGTGTTTGCAGGTAGGTTCGACGCTAGATAATGTGAAGTTCCCTCGACCGAGGGCGTTACAAAAAGTTTTCAGCTTTGAGGGACCCACAGGGTCCGTGAGCGCGTTGGACAGCGGCCTCGCAAGAGGTTCGACCGGCAGGGCGGCGGAGACTGTGATGATGAGAGCCGGCGGGTTTCGAACGCCGGCAGACGGCGGACATGCGCGTTTCGTCAAGAGGGCAGAAATCCTCTGGGAAAAGCGCTATATGTAGACAAAAGGGACCGGACCAATGCGCATCGAGCGTCGTTTCACCAAGCCAGGGCAATCAGCTTACGCGGAGATCGAATTCCGCAAGGCGCTTTCCGAGATCAAGAATCCGGATGGCTCGGTGGTGTTCCGCTTGGACAACATCGACGTGCCGGCGCAGTTCTCCCAGGTTGCCGCCGATATCCTGGCGCAGAAATATTTCCGCAAGGCGGGTGTTCCCGCACGGCTGAAGAAGGTCGAAGAGACGCAAGTCCCCTCCTTCCTGTGGCGCTCCGTCGCCGACGAGGCTGAACTGGCCAAGCTGCCGGAAGCCGAGCGCTACGGTTCCGAGATCGACGCCCGCCAGGTCTTCGACCGGCTTGCCGGTACCTGGACCTATTGGGGCTGGAAGGGCGGCTACTTCAAGTCGGAGGAAGACGCGAGCGCCTTCCGCGACGAGCTCGCCTATATGCTGGCCACCCAGCGCGTCGCGCCGAACTCGCCGCAATGGTTCAACACCGGCCTGCACTGGGCCTATGGCATCGACGGTCCGAGCCAGGGCCATTTCTATGTCGACCCGTTCACCGGCAAGCTGACCAAGTCGAAGTCTTCCTACGAGCATCCGCAGCCGCATGCCTGCTTCATCCAGGGCGTGCAGGACGACCTCGTCAACGAGGGCGGCATCATGGACCTGTGGGTGCGTGAGGCGCGGCTGTTCAAATACGGCTCCGGCACCGGCTCCAACTTCTCGTTCCTGCGCGGCGAAGGCGAAAAGCTGTCGGGCGGCGGTCGTTCGTCGGGGCTGATGAGCTTCCTCAAGATCGGCGACCGCGCCGCGGGCGCCATCAAGTCGGGGGGCACGACACGCCGCGCCGCGAAAATGGTCATCGTCGACGCCGATCATCCCGATATCGAGGAATTCATCGACTGGAAGGTCAATGAGGAGCAGAAGGTCGCCTCGCTGGTCACCGGCTCGAAGATCGTCAAGAAGCGTCTCGAAGCGATCATGAAGGCCTGCATCAACTGCGAAGGCAATGGCGACGATTGCTTCGACCCGGCGGTCAACACCGCACTGAAGCGCGAGATCAAGGCGGCCAAGAAGGACGCGGTGCCGGAGAACTACATCTACCGCGTCATCCAGTTTGCAAAGCAGGGCTACACCTCGATGTCGTTCAAGACCTACGACACCGACTGGGATTCGGACGCCTATCTCACGGTTTCCGGCCAGAATTCCAACAATTCGGTGTCGCTGAAGGACGATTTCCTGCGCGCCGTCGAGCAGGACGGCGACTGGCATCTCACCGCCCGCAAGGACGGCAAGGTGCTGAAGACGCTGAAGGCGCGCGATCTCTGGGAAAAGATCGGCTATGCCGCCTGGGCATCGGCCGATCCGGGCCTGCATTTCAACACGACGATGAACGACTGGCACACCTGCGCCTCGGCCGGTGCGATCCGGGCGTCCAACCCGTGCTCGGAATACATGTTCCTCGACGACACCGCCTGCAACCTGGCCTCGATCAACCTTCTGCCCTATCGCAACGCCGACGGCACCATCGACATCGCTGCCTACGAGCACACAGTGCGGCTGTGGACCATGGTGCTGGAAATCTCCGTCATGATGGCGCAGTTCCCGTCGAAGGAGATCGCCAAGCTTTCCTACGAGTACCGCACGCTCGGCCTCGGCTACGCCAATATCGGCGGCCTGCTGATGACCTCGGGCATTCCCTATGATTCCGACGAGGGCCGCGCCATCTGTGCCGCCCTCACCGCGATCATGACCGGCACGGCCTATGCAACTTCGGCCGAAATGGCCGCCGAGCTCGGCGCGTTCCCCGACTACGACCGCAACGCGCAGAACATGCTGCGCGTCATGCGCAACCACCGCCGCGCGGCCTATGGCGAAAGGGACGGCTACGAGAAGCTAGCCGTCAACCCGGTGCCGCTGGTCGCCTCGGATCTCAGGCAGCAGGAGCTTGCCGACCATGCCAAGGCCGCCTGGGACCGCGCCATCGAGCTCGGCGAGGAGCATGGCTACCGCAACGCACAGGCAACGGTGATCGCACCGACCGGCACGATCGGCCTGGTGATGGATTGCGACACCACCGGCATCGAGCCCGACTTCGCGCTGGTAAAATTCAAGAAGCTGGCCGGCGGCGGCTATTTCAAGATCATCAACCGCGCCGTTCCGGAAGCGCTGCGCACGCTCGGCTATTCCGAGAGCCAGATCGCCGAGATCGAGGCCTATGCCGTCGGCCACGGCAATCTCAACCAGGCGCCGGGCATCAATCCCGGCTCGCTCAAGGCAAAAGGCTTTACCGACGAAAAGATCGCAGCGCTCAATGCGGCGCTGAAGTCGGCCTTCGACATCAAGTTCGTCTTCAACCAGTGGACGCTGGGCGCCGACTGGGTGAAGGAGACGTTCGGCTTCACCGACGAGCAGCTCAATGATTTCTCGTTCGAGATGCTGCCGGCGCTGGGCTTTTCGAAGAAGGACATCGAGGCCGCCAACATCCATGTCTGCGGGGCGATGACGCTGGAAGGCGCGCCGTTCCTGAAGGCCGAACACCTGCCGGTGTTCGACTGCGCCAGCCCGTGCGGCAAGATCGGCAAGCGTTCGCTGTCGATCAACAGCCACATCATGATGATGGCGGCGGCGCAGCCCTTCATCTCCGGCGCCATCTCCAAGACCATCAACATGCCGAACGACGCGACGGTGGAAGACGCCAAGGGCGCCTACATGCTGTCGTGGAAGCTGGCGCTGAAGGCCAACGCGCTCTATCGCGACGGCTCGAAGCTGTCGCAGCCGCTCAACGCCTCGTTGCTTGCCGACGTCGAAGACGACGAGGACGAAGCCATCGAGCAGCTGATCGCGGCGCCGGCCGCACAGCGCGCCGTGCAGGTGACCGAGAAGATCGTCGAGCGCGTCGTCGAGCGTCTCTACCGCGACCGCGAGAAACTGCCGAACCGCCGCAAGGGCTATACCCAGAAGGCGGTCGTCGGCGGCCACAAGGTCTATCTGCGCACTGGCGAGTTTGATGACGGCCGTATCGGCGAGATCTTCATCGACATGCACAAGGAAGGTGCGGCCTTCCGGGCGATGATGAACAACTTCGCTATCGCCATCTCGCTCGGCCTGCAATATGGCGTGCCGCTCGACGAATATGTCGAGGCCTTCACCTTCACCAAGTTCGAGCCGGCCGGCATGGTGCAGGGCAACGACGCCATCAAGAACGCCACGTCGATCCTCGACTACGTGTTCCGCGAACTGGCTGTCTCCTATCTCGGCCGCCACGATCTCGCCCATGTCGACCAGTCGGATTTCGACAAGACGGCACTCGGACGCGGCATCAATGAAGGCAAGGCGACGCCCTTCTCCAAGGGCCTGACCCGCGGCGCCTCGCCGGTCAAGCTGGTGTCGGGCATGGGCGCCGAGCCGAAAGGCTTTGCGGGTTCCGGTTCCGGAACTCCAGCCCGTACCGCCCCGACCGCTTTCTCCGGCTCCAACGTGCTGACGCTAAAACCGGCAAGCGACGAAGCCGTCGCCTACAAGCGCGACTACGAGGAGCGCGCCAGGGAACTGGTCGAGGACATCGTCTACGCGGAAGCCTCCGACCCGACGGAGCTGTTCACCGACGAGGCCGCGAAAGAAGCAGCCGAAGCCAAAGCGCTCGCCGCCAACCGGCGCCAGCAATCGCTGATGCAGGGCTACACCGGCAACGAATGCTCGGAATGCCATAACTTCACGATGGTGCGGAACGGGACTTGCGAGAAGTGCGATACTTGCGGGGCCACGAGCGGGTGTAGCTGAGGAGCTGAGGTCGCGCCCTCCCTTCTCCCCTTTGTTTGGACCGGAGACATCGCGAACAGGTGTGCGAGGACATCGCGAACAGTTTTGCATGCTATCGCGCCAGGACATTGAGGTCGATGGTTTCTATTTTCTGATGTCTGAACCAGGCGTCGAAGACACCGTCTGTGGCGGTGGGCCTGAAGGCGACG
>NZ_JAMYQW010000025.1:0-102982 GCF_040321085.1 Mesorhizobium sp. M0522 | reverse complement strand
TGTGGTGCTGGGTCTTTTTTTATATGGTGAGTCGGGGGCTGTGAGCCCTGGTTGGTCGCGGGTTCCGAGCGCCTGGGCCGCCCAACCACTGGTGGATCACTCGAAGTCCTTGACGTTCTGCAGCGTCACCAGTCCGGCGCCGGTATCCACATTGGCGTCGACGGATTCGCCACGGATGGCCTTGACGACAGTGTCGATGCCAAGCTCACCCATTTTCGCGGGAAATTGAGCTACGCTGGCGTCCTCCGCTCCCGACTTGATCGCTTCGATCTCTCCGCAGCAGGCGTCGAAGCCGACCACTATGAGGTTGTCGTTGGCAATACCGGCATTGCTGATCGACTTGACGGCGCCAGGGATCGGCGGGCCGCAGGCCGAGTAGATTGCCTTGAGATCGGGATTGGCGGTCAGGATGTCTTCGGTCACTGACGTACCAAGCTCCAGCGTGCAGTTGGTTGCACCTTTGCCCACGACATCGACCTTGACGTCGCCCAGTCCCTCCATCATGCCCGTGACCCGGTCGTCCAGAGCCGGCACGCCGGGAACGCCTTGCAGGATACCGATCTTGTCACCGCTCTTGAGCACCGTCTTGAGGTATTCTCCGGCGATCTTGCCGCCATTGAGGTTGTTGGTCGATACCAACGCAGTCTGGCCTTTCCAGTTGGGGATGCTGTTGTCGACGAGAACCACCTTAATGCCGGCGGCCACCGCCTTGTCGAGCGCCGGCGCGACCGTCGGGTCGACCGGGGTGATTGCAAGCCCCTTGACGCCCTGCGTGATCATGGATTCGATCAGAGCGATCTGGCCTTCAATGTCGGTAGCCGCCTGGCCCTGGCCTGTGACCAGTTCGATCTCCGGATGAGCGGCCGCATATTTCTTGGCAGCGTCCTCCAGGGTCGAGTAGAACGGCACCGGGAATTTCGTAATCAGGCCGACCTTGATCTTGTCTGCGGCCGAAGCCGGCACGGAAAACGCAACGGCGATCGCCAGCCCTGCGAACAGTTTTCGGTTCATTGGCATTTTATTCCTCCCTTGGAATTGAAACGCCTCCCGGCGGGAGACGCTTCAGGCATTTGCGGACCGGAAAGGTCCCCAAATTTCGAACGGGTCAGGCTCCAACGATCATGGAAACCAGCTCCTGTTTGTTGTCCTTGGTCGGCACCAGTTCGCCGACCCTGCGGCCCTGGCGAAGCACCACCGCGCGATCGGCGAGTTCGACGACGTGTTCCATGTTGTGAGTGATCAGGATGACGGCATTGCCCTGGTCGCGGAGCGCAGCAACCAGATTGAGCACCTGGCGTGATTCACGCAGGCCGAGTGCGGCGGTCGGCTCATCCAGAATGACAACCTTGCGGGCGAACACGGTCGAGCGGGCCACGGCAACGGCTTGTCTTTGTCCACCCGACATCATGGCGACGACGGCATCCAGCCGCGGCAACGTGACCTTGAGATTCACCAACAGAGCGCGGGTCTCGGCGTCCATTCGGCGCTGCTGTAGAAATCGCAGGCCGCGCGGAAGCCATTGCGGGCCAGCTAACTCGCGACCGGCAAAGAAGTTCTGTCCCGGTGTCAGATTGTCGAACAGCGCCAGGTCCTGATAGACGGTCTCGATGCCGGCGAAGCGCGCATCCGCAGGGGAGCGTATCTGCGTTGGCGCACCATCCAAAAAGATCGCGCCGGCATCGAGTTGGTGCACCCCGCTGATGCATTTGGTTAGCGTCGATTTGCCCGCGCCATTGTCGCCGAGCAGGCCGACGATCTCGCCTCGCCGCACCTCGATGCTAACATCGTCCAGCGCCAGAACTGAACCGAAACGCTTGGTAGCACCGAGTACCGCCAGCACGGGATTGTCCGCGGTGACCGCATGATCGGCGTTGGCCGCAACGGCGCTCATGACTGCCTCCCGGCTTGCAGGACACGCACACGCCCTTCGAGGTAATTGCGCAGCACGTCGGACTCGACCGCTATGACGATGACCACGCCGATGACGATGAGCTGGAAAAAGACATTGACGTTGAGCAGGTTGAGCGCGTTGCGGATAACGCCGATCATGATGGCGCCGATCAAGGCATGGCCGAGGTGGCCCCGACCACCAAGAAAACTGGCGCCGCCAATGATCACCGCCGCGATCGTATCCAGTTCCAGCAGATTGCCGAACAACGGCGAACCGGCGTCCGTGCGGCCGGCAAGGATGACTGAACCGATGCCGGCGCACAGCCCTGAGATGACATAGACCGAAACCAGGACCCAGGACACGGGAATACCCATGCGCAATGCGGCGTCGGGCCGGCCGCCAACGGCATAAATCCAGCGCCCCCAGACCATGGTTTTAGCCATGACGAAAAGCATCGCGGCAACACCGGCAACAACGAAAACTGATCCAGGCAGACCCCAGACCGAGTCGCGGCCAAGCGCATCGATCGAATCCGGCATGCCAGGGATGGCGCGGCCATCGGCCAGTTGCAGCGCCAATCCCTTGGCGATGCTCAATGTTGCCAGCGTGATGATGAAAGGATGCGGCAGTCGGCCGAAGACATAGAAGAGCCCGTTGATGGCGCCGACCGTGGCGCCGCAGCCAACCATCACCGCGATCACAACGGTGGCGGGGGCGCCGGCATGAAAGCTCAGCGCGCCGACGACGGAAGCCAGTGCAAGGTTCGAACCGACGGAGAGATCGATGCCGCGTGTCAGGATGACCAGATGCTGACCCATCGCGACAACCGAGATAACGGCGGTCTGGCCAGGATGTTGCCGAGATTGCGACCTGTCAGGAAATAGGGCGACAGAAAGCTGAGGACGGCGATCAGCAGCACCAGGATGACGACCGGACCAGCGATCAGCAGCATCAGGCCGAGCGCAAGGCCGGGGACGGCGTCTGGCTTCCTGGATGCTGGCAAAGTGGCCTCGCCGACAGTCGTGCCGCTGTTTCCCGTTTCAGGCAAATTCCCCTCCCCGCCGCAGCTTGTGCGAGCCACATCGTCAAACACTCAATTCGTGCCTCTTCTTATCGATAAAAAACAACCGACCGAGGCGGGTCAAGTTGTTTTTTATGGATAAAGTTCATGCTAAAAAGGACAAGGTATTGTTCCAAAGGAAAATCCGATGAGAACCGACACCGTCTACAAGAGGCCTTCAATCGAGCTGCAAATATGCTGCACGACGGGCAACTGGCCGGTGAACTTCCTTCCGAAAATGAGCTTAGACGGCGAATGTGCGTCAGCCGCACAACCGTCCGAAAGGTTTTGCGAGAACTTGTTAACCGCGAACTTGTCACCGAGCGCAACGGCCTCAGGTCGACGGGCCGCCAGGTCAGCGACAACGACTACTATCCGGACGCCGAAACCACGCCTCGCGCCAAGCATGTCGAACAACAGTTCATGGAGTGGATGCTGCGGGGTGACACCAGGCCCGGAACCAGCATCAATGAGCTTGAGCTTGCACGCCAATTCGGTGTTGCGACCAATGGAATTCGCGAATTCCTGATCCGCTTCAGCCGGTTTGGACTGATCGAGAAAAGGCCGAATACAGGCTGGCTTTTCAAGGGTTTCACCGAAGACTTTGCACTTGAGCTCTTCGAGATCCGGGTGATGTTCGAACTGCGTTCGGCACAACTGTTTTCACTGCAGCCGGACAGTTCTCCGCTATGGTCGAAACTCGCCGCGCTCAAGATGGCGCATGCCGACCTGCTGGAGCGAATTGAAGGCCGTTTTCACGACTTCTCCGGCTTGGACAACCGGTTTCACCGGCTCATAAACGAGGCCTCACCGAACCGCTTCATCGATGATTTCTACGACATCATCACGTTCATTTTCCACTATCACTATCAGTGGAACAAGCAGGACGAAAAGCAGCGCAACCTTGCCGCAATCCACGAACACATTGCCTATATCGATGCGCTTGAGAGCCGCAACTCCACTCGGATTCAGGTGGCCTGCCGAGCGCATCTGGCCTCAGCGAGGGAAACACTGATGCGTTCGCTTACGGCATTTGATGAAACGAGCATCAATGCATAACGAAAGACCTCCGCCCATGGGAGGCAAACTCAGCGTGATGCAGGCGTTTTATGATCCGGGCCGAACTGGCGGTGACAAGTTCCCCTTCCAGAAGGGAACCGACGCACCCCTTTGAGATGCGTCGGAAGAAGGTCTAAGCGTGGCGGATTTCGGTTCCCAGCACCTTCAGGCATTCGCGGATGAACGCTGCAAGGGCCGTCCAGCCCTTTGCCGAAACCATCGTGCCATCCACATATGCCTCCGTTGGAGACAGGTCGATATAGGTGCCGCCCGCAAGCGTCACTTCGGGCTCGCAAGCCGCCAGTGCGCCGACCTTCTTGCCACGCACGACGCCGTCCACCGCAATCAGGATCTGCACGCCGTGGCAGATCGTGAAGATCGGCTTCTTGGTTTCGTGGAAGTGGCGCACCATCGCCTGCACGCGCTTGTCGGTGCGGATGTATTCGGGGCCACGACCGCCGGCGCAGTAAACGGCGTGGTATTGCTCCAGCTGCTTCTCAGCGTCGGAGAAGGTCTTGTTGATCAGCGCATAGTGGCCGAGCTTTTCGGTGTAGGTTTGATCGCCCTCGAAATCGTGCAGCGATGTTTTGATCAGGTCTCCGGCGCTTTTGTCTGGGCACACGACGTGCACGGTGTGGCCCACCGCTTCCATCGCCTGCTGGTAGACGAAGATTTCGTATTCCTCGGTGAATTCACCGGTCAGCATCAGGATCTTTTTGCCTGGCATGGTACTTCCTTTCCTGTGACAACGGCCGGGCGAGACCTGGACTCGCCTGGCAGGTTTGAGTTTCTAGAAGGGTGAATCGGGGAAGTAGTCTTCGTTGGCTCTGGCCTGCGTGATGACCGTCAACGGCGGGTACGGGGACATCGGGACAGTCTCAGTCGAACGCCAACAACAAACGGTCGCGGGAATGCTCGATATGGCGACGCATCGCCTGCTCGGCAGCGGCAGGATCGGCCGCAGCGAAAGCGGCCAGGATGGCCTCATGCTCGTCAAGCGCCTCCTCGGTGACGCGCGAATGGAACATCAGGCGGAATATGTGGAAGTGGGTATGCTGGTGCGCCAGTGTCTCGCGCGCGAGTTCGTTGTTGGCGAATTCCATAACCTTGTCATGGAAAATGGCATCCTGGCGGGCGAAGTTGGAATACCGCAGGCGCTCGTCCTTGCCCTCACGGCGCGCCATGACGCCGGCCGATGTCTGAAGCTGTGCGAGCTTTACCTCGTCCATGAGCACCGCTGCCTTGGCTGCACCATGAGGCTCGAGCAGCAGGCGAAGCTCGTAGAGTTCATCGAACCGTCGTTTCGTAATCTGCGGCGCAGCGCGGTAACCGATCAGATGCGTCTTCAGCACCAGGCCTTCGCCTTCGAGCCGGCCGAGCGCCTCGCGGATCGGCGTGTGGGATACGTTGAATTCCTTGACCAGGCTGTCGACGGTGATGCGCGAGCCCGGCGCAATCTTCAGGGACATGAGTTGCGCAAAGATCACTTCGTAGACGTCCTCAACCAGGCTGCTGGAGCGCTGGATACGCCCGCCGGCGAGGTTCGCTTCGTCTAGACTGGGTAAGTTCATGGCGTGCATGTTTTGCCTCTTGACACATTGAGTTGCTAACACGATGCTCCGGCCAACGCAATCCTATATCCTATACGATTTTATAGAGGATATCATTTGCGGCAGCTAGGAGACAAAGCAATCGAATTTGCAGTGGCCCTGCTGGAACAGCGTGCCGCCCTGGCAGCCCGTGCTTCCTCACCTGCTGAACGGACCGCCAGCGTTGCGGGCGATGGTTCGGCACGTCGATACGCAAACGCGTTGCGAGACGGGTTTTACATCGAACCCGGCCTTTGGGCCGAGTTGAACACCATCTCGCATTCCAATCCAGACATCATCACAGGATGCAGGTCATGAGCCTTTTCGCTGCCCTAAGGCTGCCGCGCGAAATCCTCTTCGGGAAGGGCCAACGCCACGTCATTCCGGTTGTCGCGGCGAGGCTCGGGCGTCGCGCACTCGTCTGCACCGATGAACGTTTTGCCGCAACGGGCCCGTTCGCAGAGATTGTCACTGGGCTGCGAGCCGCCTCGATAGACGTACTGGTGCATGATCGTGTGCTGCCCGACGTTCCTCGGGACACCGTTGCCGTCTGCGTCGAGGAAGCACGGAAGTTCGCGCCCGACGTGGTGATCGGCATTGGCGGCGGCAGTTGTCTCGATATGGCGAAATGCGCCGCGTTGCTCATCAGTCACGGCGGTCAGCTCCAGGATTACTACGGCGAGTTCAAGGTGCCCGGCCCGACGCTGCCGCTGATCGCGGTGCCGACGACAGCCGGCACCGGCTCTGAAGTCACCCCGGTTGCCGTGATCTCGGATCCGGATCGCACGCTGAAGGTCGGCATCTCCAGCCCGTATCTGATCGCGGCCGCGGCTATCTGCGACCCTGAACTGACGATGACATGCCCGCCGGGATTGACGGCGATCGCAGGCGCCGACGCGCTGACGCACGCGATCGAGGCCTTCACCGCCGCCAGGCGTGGGACCGATCCCGGCCTTCCGCAGAAACATGTCTTTATCGGCAAAACCGCTTTGACCGATCATTTCGCCCTGCTGGCGATCAAGCTGCTTGGCCGAAGCCTTGAAACGGCATACCGCCAGCCCTCCGACGAGGACGCCCGGGCCGACGTCATGATGGGTGCACTTGCAGCCGGCTGCGCGTTCGGAACGGCCGGCACAGCGGCAGCGCACGCCGTGCAATATCCGGTTGGCGCGATAACCCACACCGCTCACGGATTGGGTGTCGCCACCATGTTGCCGTATGTCATGAAGTACAACAAAACAGCCGCAGCGACCGAGATGGCCGAGATCGCCAACGCGCTCTGCCTCGATGGAAAAGGCCGGACGCCCGAAGAGCTGGCCGACGCGACCATTGGCGAGGTCAGTCGGCTGTTTGGGGCAATCGGGATCACCCCCTCGTTGGCCGAGCTGGGGCTGCCTGCTGACAAGCTCGATTGGACGGCGGAACAAGCGATCGGTATCGAGCGCCTCATCAAGAACAATCCGCGGCCATTCGATTTGGGATCCATGCGACGCCTGGTCCAGGCCGCCTTTGATGGCGACCTCGCCAGCTGCGTCATTTAAACAATCGGGAATATCGAGATGAACACGTTTTCACAGGTTCTGTCGGATGATCAGGGCGTCAGCGACTTCCACACAATTTCGCACGGGCTGTATATTGGCGGCCAATGGCGGCAGTCAGCGGATGGCAGGGTGATTCCGGTCGTCGATCCTTCGACCGAGGCTGTCATCGCCGCTGTGCCCGATGCGACCGTGAACGACGCGGCCGCTGCCGTTGACGCCGCTGCCAAGGCAGCCCATGGCTGGCGGACAACGTCGCCGCGAAAGCGTTCCGAGATCCTCAGACGCTGCTTTGAACTGATGACGGAACGATCCGAGGCGCTGGCGACTCTCATTGCGCTGGAGAACGGCAAGGCTCTGCGGGATGCCCGCGGCGAGATCGCTTACGCCGCGGAATTTTTCCGTTGGAATGCCGAGGAGGCGGTTCGCATTATCGGTGAATTCGGTACTGCGCCTTCCGGCACCAACCGCATTGTGGTCGACTACGAACCGATCGGCATCTGCGTCCTGATCACGCCCTGGAATTTTCCTGCCGCGATGGCGACGCGCAAGATCGCACCGGCACTTGCCGCTGGATGCACGGTGATCCTGAAGCCGGCCAGTGAGACCCCGCTTACCGCATACGCGCTGGCCGCGCTCTACCAGGACGCAGGCGTTCCACCAGGGGTGGTCAACGTCCTGACAACCTCCAGTCCCGGGCCTTTGACAGCCGCCATGCTGGCCGATCCGCGGGTGCGCAAACTCTCCTTCACCGGTTCGACGGGTGTGGGTCGCGCTCTGCTGGCAGAGGCTGCCAGGCATGTGATCTCATGTTCCATGGAACTCGGCGGCAACGCACCGTTCATTGTGTTCGACGACGCCGATCTCGAAGCGGCGCTCGATGGCGCAATGGTGGCCAAGATGCGCAACGCCGGCGAGGCCTGCACGGCCGCAAACCGCCTCTACGTCCAATCTGGCATCTACGAAGCCTTCTGCGAGGGCCTCGAGAAGCGAATGTCGTCGCTCAAGGTCGGCGCCGGCACCGACCCGGACACGGAATGCGGGCCTATGATCACGAAAAAGGCGATCGAGAAGATAGACCGCCTTGTCGTCGACGCGGTCACACGCGGCGCGCGGGTCTTGTGCGGCGGCTCAGTCCTGTCCGGACGTGGTTTCTTCTACCCTCCGACAGTGCTTCGCGACGTGCCAGGCGACGCAAAGATGGCGCATGAGGAGATATTCGGGCCGGTGGCGCCAATCTCCAGCTTCGAAACGGAGGCCGAGGTCATCGGGCGCGCCAATGACACCGAATATGGGCTTGCTGCCTACATCTACACGCGCGATCTGGCGCGCGGCATGCGGGTGGCCTCGCGGATCGAGGCCGGGATGATTGCTCTCAACCGCGGGCTGATGTCCGATCCGGCAGCCCCCTTCGGCGGCGTCAAGCAGAGCGGGCTCGGCCGCGAGGGAGGGCAGCATCACGGCATTGCGGAATTCATGGAGGCGAAATACCTCGCCATCAGCATGTGAGCAGAAGAATGCAAGGCGATCCCTTTCGCATCCGCGACCACGTCGCGGATTTTGACGAAATCGTGCAGGACTTCGTTGATCGCAGCGAGGTCGCCCGCGCCACCATTGCGATGACCGCTGACGTGGCCTACGGACCGGATCCGACCGAGACCATGGACCTGTTCTTTCCCGCGGGCAAAAGAACGGCGCTTCCGGTGCACATCTTTGTCCACGGCGGCTACTGGAGAATGTTCTCCAAGCGCGACTATTCATATATGGCGACGACGATTACCCGGGCCGGGGCCATTGCCGTCATCCTTGATTATGCTCTGATGCCCAAGGTCCGAATGGCGAGGATCGTCGACCAGGTGCGCCGGGCCAAGCAGTGGGTCCTGGCCAACATCGCCGATCATGGCGGAAGCCCGGCGGCCCTGACCGTCAGTGGCCATTCGGCTGGAGCCCATCTTGCAACGTTCCTGTTCGATGGGGCGCACACCCCCTCGAATGTAAGGGCAGCCCTTCTGTTGAGCGGGCTCTACGATTTGAAGCCGCTCCAGGATTCCTTTCTCGCCAACGAGATTGGAATAACCGACGAGGAAGTCGCCATGTTCACGCCGCTCGCCTGTCGGCATGATCCTCAAACCAAGGCGGCGGTTCTGGTCGGAGCCAATGAGACGCCACCCTTCCATCAGCAAGCCGATCGATTCAAGGCAAGCTTGCTGCGGCAGGGATCGTTGGTAACGTCGCATGTGCTCCCGAACCGCAACCACATGGACAGTGTCAGAGATCTCGGCGTGCCGGGGACCGGGGCTGCCGATTGCCTGGCAAAACTGATCGCCAAGGCCTGCTGACTAACTCGGGTTCTCCAGGCGATTTGTTTTGCGCCACTCCTCGTACTCCCCGCGGGCATCGTCATGCAGCGGATAGTAACGTTGCAACGGGCCGCCCTCCATGAGCTTCACTCGTGAGAATTCCTCCCAATCATGATGCTTTTGTGATTCTTCGATCACCTTCGGGGCCATCACGACGGGAAGCACCACCACCCCGTCGTCGTCGGCGACAATGATATCGCCGGGGATCACCGTGACACCGCCGCAGGCAATCGGAACGTTGACGGCATTGGGATAGATGCTGGTCTGCACATGATAGTTTGGCGTCCAGCCGCGCAGCCATATGGGCAGATCGAGCTTTTCGACATTGGGCCGGTCGCGCATGCACCCGTCGATGACGATACCCGCCCCGCCCCTGCCCTTGAAATACGTCGACATCATATCGCCGAAGACGCCCGAGCTCATATCGCCGCGCGCGTCGACCACGACCACATCGCCCTCCTGCGCGTGATAGAGCACGTGCCGGTGCAGCTGTGTCTCCGGATCGGCATATTCTCCTTCGGTGAAGAGGTCCGGCCGCTGCGGCAGGAACTGCAGCGTCAGCGCCGGCCCGACGATCGACTTCCCGTGGTTTTGCGCCACGGGACCGACCATGTGCGGATTGCGGAAGCCCATGTGGCCAAGCGTGCCGGCTACCGTCGCGGCGCCGATCTCCCTTAGCGCGTCGATCAGGTCTTTAGGCGGCCGCATGATGTCGGAAGTATGCGTCATTGTGGACTCCGATTGAATGGAACTACCAGTTCGTAACAGAACCATCGCGGCGCTTAAGGTGAGGCGCTTCCCAGAAACGCAAACTCTGCGCCTGGACCGCAACTTCGTTGACCTCGACGCCGAGTCCCGGCAGATCGCCGACCGGGTAATCGGTCCCGTCGAGCCGTGGTTGCACGGGGAAGAAGTCGGAATTGTCGAAGCCCAGCTTTGTTTCGGGTGCCCTGGTCTCGAGCCACGCGAAGTTGGGTACCGCGGCAGCGAGATGCACGGTCGCGGCCGTGCACACTGGGCCAAGCGGATTGTGCGGCATCAGGTCCACATAATGCGCCTCGCTCCAGCCAGCGATTTTCATCGCCTCGGTGAGCCCGCCGACATTGCAAACATCGATCCGGTTGAACTGATGGATGCCGCGCTCGATGTAGGGCAGGAACTGCCACTTGCTGGCAAATTCCTCGCCTATGGCAAAGGGGATTTCGGTCATCGTGCGCAGCGATTCATAGGCCTCCGGCGTCTCGGCCCGTATCGGCTCCTCGAGGAAATCAAGCACGCCGCGACCGAGCTTGTTGCAGAAGCTCGCGGCCTCTGCCACCGACAGCCGATGATGATAGTCGAGGCCGAGGACCACGTCGTCGCCCAGCGCCTCGCGCGCCTTGTTCAGCATACCCGCGGTAGCGCCGATGGACTCGCGCGGCTCGAAGATGTCCTTGCTGTTTTGCCCGAAGGGGAAGAAGCGGATCGCCTGCCACCCCTGCGCGCGAAGTTCGCGGGCCCGTTCGATGGCAACGTCGCCCTCGGCCTCGTCGCCGGTCGAGGCAAAGGTGGGAATGCGGTCGCGCTGCTTGCCGCCCAGCAGCTCGTAGACCGGCACGCCCAGCGCCTTGCCCTTGATGTCATGAAGGGCGATGTCGATGGCGGAAATCGCCGCCTGAAGGACTCGCCCGCCTTCGAAGTACTGGCTGCGGTAAATCTCCTGCCAGATCCGCCCGATCTGCATCGGGTCGCGGCCGATGAGAAACTCGCGATAGTGCTCGACCGCGCCGGCCACGGCCCTCTCGCGACCGCTCAAGCCGCTCTCGCCCCAGCCGAAGATGCCCTGGTCGGTCTCGACCTTGACGAGCAGCTGGTTGCGCGTTCCTACCCACACCGGATAGGGCTTGATCGCGGTGATCTTAAGCTTCTCAGTCATCCACGCCCACGTTTCACGCGCATTCGCCCTATCTCAGTTGGCCTTGAGGGCCATTTCAGTTTCGCCATCGAACAGATGCATCCGCTCCTGGTCGAACTCGAGCCAGATCTGCTCGTCGGGCGCGACGGCAATGTTCGGCGGCACGCTGACGTTGACGATGGCGCCGGACAGGAACGCCTGAACGAAGGTGACGTCGCCGGTCGGCTCCACCGTATAGGCCTTGGCCGGGACGCTGCCTGGCACCGCACTCTTGTGGAGCTTGATCGTCGAGTGACGTGCGCCGAGCACGACTTTCCGGGTCGTCGCTTTCGCGACCTTCTGGGCATTGCGCGGCGAGAGCTCAAGGCGCCAGCCCTCGGCGCCGGTCAACACCGTGTTGCCGTTTGCCATCGATGCCTGCAGCGGAATAAGGCTCATCGCCGGGCTGCCGATGAAGCTGGCCACGAACATGTTTACCGGATGGGCAAAGACCTGCGCCGGTGAATCGTATTGCTGCAGGTAGCCGCCATTCATCACCGCCATCTTGTCAGCCATGGTCACGGCTTCGAGCTGGTCGTGCGTCACATAGATGATCGTCGCCTTGAGGTCCTGGTGGAAACGCTTGATCTCCGACCGCATCTGCACGCGCAGTTTGGCATCGAGGTTGGACAGTGGCTCGTCCATGAGGAACACTGCGGGGTCGCGAACGAGGGCACGGCCAAGAGCCACACGCTGCTGCTGCCCGCCCGAAAGTTCGCGCGGCTTGCGCTCGAGCAGGTGCGTCATGTCGAGCACTCGCGCCGCTTCCTTGACCTTCTTGTCGATCTCGTCCCTGGGGAGTTTGCGCATCTGAAGCGGGAACGCCAGGTTCTTGTAGACCGATTTCTGCGGGTACAGCGCGTAGTTCTGGAACACCATTGCGATGTCCCGGTCCTTGGGGTCGAGGTCGTTGACCACGCGCTCGCCGATGATGATGTCGCCCGATGTGATCGGGGTCAGCCCAGCGACGAGATTGAGCGTGGTTGTCTTGCCGCAGCCTGAAGGGCCGACGAGCGCAACGAACTCGCCGTCATTGACCGTCAGCGAAACGTGGTTGACAGCTTTGAAGCTGCCATAGCTCTTGACGAGATCTTGGAGGACCACGTGGGCCATCGGCAACTCCCTAGTGCTTGACCGCGCCTTCCGTAAGGGCGCGTACAAAGTATCGTTGCAGGACCAGGAACAACACCACGACGGGCACACTCATTATGAAGCTGGCCGCCATCAGGCCCGGAAAGTCCGTCGTATTTTCCGAGAAGAAGCGTTGGATGCCGACCGGCAGGGTCAACTGCTCGTTCTTGGAGAGGAAGGTGTAGGCGTAGATGTACTCGTTCCACGCGCCGATGAAGGAATAGATTGCGGTGGCGATGATCCCCGGAGTCGAGAGCGGCATCACGATCATGATGAAGGCCTGGAACCGTGTTGCGCCATCGATGCGCGCCGCCTGCTCAAGCTGCACCGGGATATTGTCGTAAAAGCCCTTGAGCAGCCAGATCGCCAGCGGCAGGCCAAAGGTGAGATAGGTGAGTATCAGTGAGCCATGCGTGTTTATCAGACCGATCGCGCGCATCAGGATGAAGAGTGGCACGAGAAAGATCACCGCCGGGAACATATTGCGCAGCAGCACGGCAAAGAACAGGAAATTCCGGCCGGGGAAACTGAAGCGCGAAAACGCGTAGGCCGCTGGGACAGCCACGATCACCGAAAGGATTGTCGTGACGGTCGACACGAAAAGGCTGTTCCAGAAGAAGCGGAGGAAGTCCTGGCCGACGCTGTTCTGCGGATCGAGCAGTTTCTGATAGCTGGCGAGGGTAGGTTCGTCCGGCCACCATTGCGGCGGGAATTGCGTCGCCGCGAATCCGGACTTGATCGAGGTGATCAGCATCCAGATCATCGGCAACGCGGTATAAAGCAGCATGAACACGAGGAATATGCGCCCGGCCCACCGCCATCCGTCGACGCGCATGCGGCGACGGGTCTGGGCTCGAGGGGCTGTCTCGGCAATCGTGCTCATGCGCTCCCCTCTTTCGGCTCGTTGCCGCTTAACGCACGGACGTAGAAGTAGCCCAGCGTCATCAGCGTGAGGAACAGGAGCACCGAATAAGCCGATGCCACCCCCCAGCGCTGCCGTCCGAAGGCGAGCTCATAAATGTGGGTTATCCAGATATGCGATGCGTTCGACGGCCCGCCGCCGGTCATGATCCAGGGGATGATGAAGGAATTGAAGTTGGCCACCGCGAGCAGCAGCATCGTCACCACCGAGACGTTGCGCAAGTGCGGGAAGGTGACGTGCCAAAAGCGCTGCCATGCATTGGCACCATCGACTTTTGCGGCGCGTAGCAATTGGTCGGGGACTGTCTGCAGGCCGGCCATCATCATGATCATGGCAAACGGAAACTCGCGCCAGATATTGACGACGATCAGGGAGGGCAGCACCGTGCTGACATTGTCGATGAAATTCGGCGGCTGGTCGGCCAATCCGAGGCCGACCAGCACCGCGCCGATGATCCCGAAGTCCGAATGGTAGATCCACTTCCAGATATAGGAGGCGGCCACTGCGCTGATGACCCAAGGGATGATCAGGATAGCGCGCAAGACACCACGGCCGATGAAGTCGCGGTGGAGCGCCAGCGCCGTTGCAAACCCCAGGACAAAGGAGATGAAAGTGGACCCCAGCGTCCAGATCAGTGTGTTCCAGGTGACCTTCCAGAACACCTGACTGGTGAGGATCGTCGTGTAGTTGTCGAAGCCGATGAAGGTCTTGTCGCGGAGCTGCAGACCAGGCGGTGTCTTAAAGAACGACAGCTCGACCGTGTAGTAGATCGGATAGGCGATGACGATGAGCATCACGGCGATCGCCGGGAGCACATACGCGTAGTCCGCGCGATGCTCCCAGATCTTCCGCAGCGTGCCGGACCAACCGGGTTGCAATCTTCGGCGAGCCTCGGCCTTGCCGGTCACGATCGTCACTTGTGGCGTGCCCTTATTCTTCGGAACGAGGCGGCTGCGCCAGCGGCGCAGCCGGTCAGGTCGTAGGTCAGGCTTGGACTAGAGTCCGCCCATCACGTCTTTTACCTTCTTGGCCGCGTCCTCCGCTGCCTCGTCGACGGTCATCGCTCCGGTCAGGGCATTCTGCAGCATGTCCGGGATGATGATGTTCATGATCTCGGGGGCCTGCGGCAGCGCTGGGAACGGAATGCCGTATGGCAGCATCGAGGTCGTGACATCCAGGAACTTGATGTTGTCCAGACGTTCCTTCATCCACTTGGTTTTGAAGCCGTTAAGGTTGCCTGGGTTTGATCCGGCGTAGGCCATCTTCAGCGACCACTCAGGGCTCGTCCACATGCAGATGATAGCCTTTGCAGCAGGCTCGTCTACCTTGCCGCCCTCGACATATTCGGGCTTCAGGATGTGAATGTTAGAGCCGCCGAACACGACGGCGCGCTTGCCGTCGGGGCCAGTTGGAATCAGGCCGTAGCGCATGTTGTCGATGACCGTCTGCGCCTTGTCCTTGTCGGTGCCCGTCGCCTTTTTCTGCAGGTCGAGCATGACGTTGTAATCGGACGGGTGCGAGATCATCATGCCGAGCTGGCCGGCGACGAACAGGGGCTGGTTATCGGCCTGCTGGTTGGTGAGCGCCGAAACCGGAACCGACTTGTCGCGAACATACATGTCGTAGGAGGCTTGCAGCGCCGCCTTGCTCTGCGGGCTATCGAGCTGGACCTGCTCATAGGTCGGATTCGCGGTGGCTTCGTCGAAGACGCCGCCGCCATAGGCCCACAGCTGTGGCATGAAACGGTACGGCGTATTGCCGGCATTCTTGCGCGCCACGAGGCCGTAGCCGGCAATGCCGAGCTTGTCGTGGATCTGCTTGGAATATTTGACGACATCTTCCCAGGTTGCCGGAGCCTTGTCCGGATCGAGGCCCGCACGCTTGAAGATGTCGGCGTTCCAGATGAACGCCATCGTCTCGTTGTTGGTCGGAATGCCGTAGGTCACGCCCTCCCAGGTCACGGCCTTCATGGCGCCGGGCCAGAAATCCTCGGTCGAATACCCCACATCCTCTGGCTTGAGCGGCTGCAGATAGCCCTTTGAGGCGAACTCGGTACCACCCAGGATTTGCAGGCGGACCGCCATCGGCGCGGCATTGCCCAGGAGCGCCGTGCGGAACTTGTCGAGAAGGTCGTTATAGGTGAGGGCTTGTTCCTCGAGCTGGATGTTCGGATATGTCTTGCGGAAGGTCTCGAAGAAATCCTTGTAGTACTGGCGCAGGAGGTCGGGGTCGCCCTCGAACACGCCCTGATACCAGAAAGTCAGTCGCCCCTTGTAGTCGAGCGGGGTAACCTTGGCGCAATCGGCAGCCGTGTCAAAATCCTGTGTGCCCGCAATCGAGCGCACATATTCCGGCGACCACTTGCTCAGGTCGACCGGTGGCGCACCCAGCGCCGAAGTAGACGTCAGGGATGCCATCAAAGCAGTGGCGACAGTGCCGCGCAGGACGGCACTGCCGAGCGCAATTCTCGTCATAGGTATCCTCCCTGGTTCTCCCATGCCGCCCTAAAGCGGTCCTTGCTCGTTTCGATCGCGAGGATGCCTCTTTCAGCTTAGTGTATCCTCTCGATCGCTTGGTACGTTTTCAGATCATGGATTGCCTGTCAACGCGCCAGATCGTACATTGTTTGCGAAAGCCGTGTGTGATATCGGACAAGGTATGTATTAAATGGGGAGCCGGCCTTGGCCGAAATAAGCGATTTCAAAGCGATGCCACCGGTGGGGACCGATCCCATCGGGGCCTCCAGCGAGGGCGCCTCGCTTTATGAATTGATCCGGGAAGACATCATCGAGGGACGGCTCGCCGCCAACGAACGGCTTGTCGTCACCGATCTCGCCCGGCGTCACGGCACTTCGACCAATCCTGTGCGCGAGGCCCTGCAGTTGTTGCGCGGCGAAGGGTTTGTCACCTTTGTCGCCAACCGCGGGGCGCGCGTCCGACCCATTGATCAGGATTTTGTCCGGGATATCTACGAGATCGGTGTTCTGATCGAGCCAGCCCTGACACGATGGTTTGTGAATATGGCTACCGGCGAGGACATCGCCGAACTCGAACGTCTCCAAGGCCTGATCGAAGAGAACAATTTCGCCGACACATTCAGGCATAGTGAGCTGGATACCGCTTTCCACACCGTGATGTACCAGCGGCACTACAACCGCCACGCCGCCGAGCTTTGGTGGAAGCATCGCGAAGTGCTGCGAGCCGTGAGCCGTCGTTTCAATTTCACGCTGGCGCGACGTGCCGCGATCATGCGCGAGCACCGCGAACTCATCGCGCTTGTGAAGGCGGGAGAGGCCGACAAGGCGGCCGAACTCGTTTCCCGCCATGTCGAGGGTTCGGGCCGGCATATTCTCGAACAGATGCGAGCGCGCAACGCCGCTCGGGCCGGATAGAATGTCCAGTCCAGAACATCGTTAGCTGACCATTTTCAGGCAAAGGTAGTTGAGATGAAAATCACGAGCATTCGGCCGTGGCTGATCAAGTCCGATGCTTCTTACTGGGGAGAGTTCCTGTTCGTTGAAGTGACGACCGACGAGGGTGTGAGTGGCTGGGGAGAGATCACCACCACGACAAGGCTCGCCAACCGCGCTCTCTGCACGATCCTGCGGCAGATCGGCGTCGCCGTGACAGGCGAGGATCCGGCGCGTATCGAGCATCTCTGGCACAAGATCTTCCGCAGCTTCACCTACATGGGAAGCCGCGGCGCCGCCGTCGAATGCGTGAGCGCCATCGATATTGCCCTCTGGGACATCCGGGGCAAAGTCCTCGGCAAGCCGATTTACGAGCTACTTGGCGGGCCGGTACGCGATGAAATCGCGCTCTACACCCATCCCAACCAGGCCAAATTCACCAGCAAGGAGGCTGTGGTCCGCGAAATTCTAGACGTTGTCGAGTCCGGACACACTGCGCTCAAGTTCGATCCCTACCCCCACCAGGGCCGCAGCGCCGATGGCCTGCCCCGCGAACAGCGAGACGGCTACCTCGATGGCAGCATGACCCGCAAGGACGAGCGCGAAGCCGCCGAACTCACGGCTCTGATCCGCGAAACGGCAGGACCCGATGTCGACATTCTCATCGATGCGCACGGCCGCTTCGATGTCCCCACCGCCATTCGCCTGTGTCGGAGCCTCGAGGAGGCCGGCCAGATCGACTGGTTTGAGGAGCCCTGCCCGCCCGAGAGCCTTAACGCCCTCAAGCAGGTGCGTGAGAAGGTCAATACCGCCATCTCGTGGGGCGAGCGCGGCCACACGAAGTGGGATTTCGTGCCGGTACTCGAGAACAGGCTCGCCGACTACATCATGCCCGACGTTACCTGGACCGGCGGCATTACCGAACTCAAGAAGATTTCTGCGCTGTGCGAAGCCTACTACGTGCCGGTCTCGCCACATGACGCCGCGGGACCGATCAACGTGGTTGCGGGAGCGCAGGTGATGATGACCGTTCCCAACTTCTACAAACTCGAAACATCGGAATGGAACCTGGGCAAATACGATCACCTGATCGACAGACCACTCGACGTTTCGAACGGCAGCCTCAAGCTGACGTCGAAGCCTGGTCTCGGTATTGAGATGGACCGCGACTACTTGCAGGCCCACGAGATTGAGCTGGGCTAGCAACACTCTATGCCGGCCCAGGGTGCGGGACGACAAGCCGAAAACGAGGATAAGTCATGGCAAAGACAGGTGGCGCCGACGAAGCGCTCAATCGGGTAAACGCGAACTCCAAGCCATCCCAGCTTCGTATCACCGACATGCGGGTAGCCGAAATCGTCGGCGCGCCGTTCACCTCGACCCTGCTCAAGATTTACACCAACCAGGGCATCGTCGGGCTTGGCGAGGTGCGCGACGGCGCCAGTGCCACCTACGCGCTGATGCTGAAGAGCCGGCTGCTTGGCGAGAACCCTTGCGACATCGACCGCCTGTTTCGCCGGATCAAGCAGTTCGGTGGCCATGGCCGGCAAGGCGGCGGCGTCTCGGCGGTCGAGATCGCGTTGTGGGATCTCGCCGGCAAGGCCTATGGCGTTCCCATCTACCAGATGCTCGGCGGCCGGTTTCGGGAGAAGGTGCGCGTCTATTGCGACACCGACGCTACCGTGCCGAGCGGCACCGAGACCGGCAAGCGCCTCAAGCAGCGCATGGCGCTCGGCTTCACCTTCCTCAAGATGGATCTGGGGCTGATGCAGATCGCGGATGTACCCGGTGCGGTCGTCTCCCCTGCCGGTTCACTTGAAGGGTACCGCATCCATCCCGGCCGCGGCCCGGTCAAGACCATGGAGGAGCGGCGCGCCCGCAATGCCGCTTACGATTTGCATAACGTCCCCCATCCGTTTACCGGCCTCCACTTTTCCGACAAGGGCCTCGACCTGCTTGAACAGTACATTGCCGAGGTTCGCGATGTTATCGGCATGGATATTCCGCTCGCCATTGACCATGTCGGCCACATCTCGCTGCAGGACGGCATTCGGCTCGCCAGGCGGATTGAAAAATACGTGCCGGCCTGGCTCGAGGATGTGATCCCATGGCAGTACACCGAGCAGTTCCGGCAACTGCAGGCCGCCACGACGGTGCCGATCTGCACCGGCGAGGACATCTACCTTAAGGAAGGCTTCGAGCCTCTGCTCAAGAGCGGCGGCCTCTCCATTATCCACCCGGACCTGCTCACCAGCGGGGGCATCCTCGAGACCAAGAAGATCGGCGACATGGCCCAGGACCACGGCGTCGCAATGGCCATCCATATGGCCGAAAGTCCAATCGCCGCAATGGCCGCGGCACATGTCGCGACCGCGACCGAAAACTTCATGGCGCTCGAATACCACTCTGCCGATGTCGACTGGTGGGACGATATCGTCGCCGGCGTTTCCAAGCCGCTCGTGGAGGACGGCTTTATCACTGTTCCGGACAGACCGGGTCTGGGGATTGACGACGTCGTCGACGAGGTGATCTCGAAGCATCTGCAGCCGGGTGTCACCGGCATCTGGCAGCCTACGGATCATTGGGACAACGAGTATTCCTGGGACCGCACCTGGAGCTGAGGCGAAAAGAACCGAAGATGAAGATCACCGACCTCCGCTGCGCCGTGATCGGCAAACATCCCATCGTCCGCATCGTTACCGACGAGGGCCTCTATGGCCTTGGCGAAGTCGAGTTCACCAAGACCTACCTCAAACCCTGGGTGCTGCATTTCCGCGAGGCGCTGATCGGCGAGGACCCGACCGACGTCGAGCGGGTGATGCTGAAGATCCGCCAACGCGGCTCTTTCAAGCCCTATGGCGCGGCGGTAAGCGCTATCGAGCATGCGCTGTGGGACATTGCCGGCAAGGCTGCAGGCG
Organism: Mesorhizobium sp. M0522; assembly: GCF_040321085.1. Lineage (NCBI taxonomy): Bacteria > Pseudomonadati > Pseudomonadota > Alphaproteobacteria > Hyphomicrobiales > Phyllobacteriaceae > Mesorhizobium > Mesorhizobium sp. M0522. The sequence goes on along the minus strand of NZ_JAMYQW010000025.1, from coordinate 83,171 downwards.
TGCCGGCCTACAAACTGCTCGGCGGCAAGGTGCGCGACAAGGTGCGCGTCTATAACGGCTCGATCCGCCAGAAGCGAACGGGGGACCGGCCGGAGGATTACGCCGCTGACGTGAAATGGATGATGGAGCAGCCGCAGAATTTCTTCATGATCAAGCAAGGGATCTCGTTCCACTCCAACATGAAGGACACCATCGAGGACTTCCATTACGGCGTGACGCAGAAGAAGGCCGGCTACCACGGTGCCATGGATCAGGGCGTCATCAGCGAGCGCGGTTTCAACCACATGCTCGACTGCGTGATCGCGATGAAGGAAGTGCTGGGCGACAAGGTCAGCCTGGCGCTCGACTGCGGCCCGGGCTGGATGCTGTCCGATGCGATCAAGTTCGCTCGCGCGGTCGAGAAGTACAATTTGATGTGGCTCGAGGACATGCTGACCGGCGACTATGTGCCGTGGGTCAATCCGCAGGCCTATCGGGAGCTGACCACCGCCACCTCGACGCCAATTCATACCGGCGAGCAGATATACCTGCGGCACAATTTCAAGGAGCTGATCGAAACGCAGGCGGTGCGGGTCATCGGCCCCGATCCGGCCGATATTGGCGGCATTGCCGAGCTCAAATGGGTCGCCGAGCACGCCTGTATGCACTCGATCCTGATGGCACCGCACGGCACCGCGAACGGCCTTCTCGGCCTCGGCGCGCTGATCAATGTCTGCGCCACCCTGCCCGCCAACTTCATTGCCTTCGAATACCCGAGCGCCTCCGACCCCTGGTGGGAGGACCTCGTAATCGGCCTGCCGTCGCAGATCGTGAAGGACAGCATGGTGGACTTGCTGGAAGCGCCGGGGCTGGGCCTCGACATCGACGCCGAAGCAGCCAGGAAGTATCTCCGGGAAGAGGATGCAGGCTTCTTCGACTGAACCATCCTTCTTGCGCCACCCAGCACCACGCGGACCGCTTCACGCAACCTGTCATCCGGAATGACCGGTTCGTGATCTCTACCTCACCCCATGCGCCCATCCCGCGCAGCGGGTCGTCTAATCGCTCGACCGTCAAGGGGTGAGTGCAAGGCGGCCGTCCTTTTTGCCGATGCTCGTTCGCATGCCGGGTACAGGGTCGTCTACGCGGTCGATGCAAAGCTGATCGCCGCAGGATGAGTTTCGCTGGTGAGATCTTCCTATGTTCGTTACGCACTCTGCTAAGGAGGCAGTTGCTTCGGTTGCTTCCCGCTTCGCGGAATGATCTCAGCCACGTCCCGGCAGGGACGGCTCGGTGCGTCCTGGAAGAACGCTATCGGTTGAGTGAAGAAATCGTCGCAGGCATATGCAGATCAGGCGGCGGCGGGTATTCCTCCGTGCGGATCGAATAGCTCGCCGTCCGGAGCATCGCATGCATGATCACTGCCAGCTTGCGCGCCAGGGCCACGGCCGCTCGCTTGAAGCCGAGCCGTTCTTTGAGCTCCAACGCCCAGGTTCGCAGGGTGCTGGTATCCGTCGACCGGTTCAGAATGACCGCGGCCGCCTCGTATAGCAGTCCGCGCAACTGATTGTCGCCACGGCGCGAGATATGGCCGTCATGATCGACCTCGCCGGACTGGTAGCGCCTTGGCGTCAGGCCCACCCATGCGCCCACGGAGCGAGAGTTCCTGAAGTTCGCCGGATCCTCCACGGCTGCTGCAAAGGCGGTGGCTGTGACGGTGCCTACACCGGGCACTGACATGAGCAGTCGGCAGTGCTGGTCGTTATGCGCCATCGCGGCCAACTGCTTGGTCAGCTCTGCTGTCTGGTGTCGGATATCACTCCAGGCCCGAAGCATTGGCACGACGATCCGCGCCAGCTTTTCCTCGCCCTGCAGAAAGTTGCGAACGTTGCGCTCGAACACGCTGCCGGCCCCTTTGGGCACAACAAGGCCGAACGTCTTCATCAATCCGCGGATCTGGTTGGATATCTGCAAACGCATCTTGAGAAGCTGGCGCCGCGCGGTGATCAGAGTGCGAATCAACATGCTGTCAAAACCTTTGACCCGAACCTCTCGGTAGAAGCCGACCTCGGCCAGATGTGCCAGGCCATCGTGGATGCCGCCGCGATCCCCTGCGCGGGATACACGGCCTACCAGGCACTGTTCGCAAGGCACGGCTCGCGGCGGGTCAGGCCATCCTAATCCAGGGCGCCAATGGCGGTGTCGGCGGGTTCGCTGTCCAGCTTGCGCGCCAGGCTGGAGCCAGGATTGTCGCGCTTGCCAAGCCCGAGCACCACGATGCGGTTCGCAAGCTCGGCGCCGAAATCGTCTTCGACTATCGGGACGCCGATCTGGTGGCCAAGGTTCGGGCTGAAGCGGAAGGCAGCTACAGCATCGACATCATGCTTGAGGTGGCCAATCCCGGCGACGCGCTCAAGTCTTTGGGCTTCATCCACTACAACGGCCAACTCCTGTCGATCGATCCGCTGCCGGTCATGGCGAATGTGCCGCCATATACGCGGCATCCGTGCACGAGGTGGCGTTGGGCGGCGCGTATTTCTCCGGTCATCTGCCGACCCAGCGTGATTTCAAGACGATTGGCGATGAGCTGATGAGGCGGCTTGCGGCCGGTCAACTCGATCCGATGGTTGAGGAAGTGATCGACTTCGCTGCCATACCCGACGCGCTTGGACGCCTTCGCCGCCGCGAAGTGTCAGGCAAGATCGTCGCACGTATGCCCGTCGCCTGAAGCCAAGCTCGAAGGGAGGATTTCCATGACATCTATAAGCATTTCATCAATGGGCGTTTCGTCGAAGATGCCGATGCGGCGAGCCGAATCGAGGTTTTCAATCCAGCAACCGAGGAGCGGATTGCCGACATCCCCCACGCGTCGGCCGCAACTGTCGATGAGGTTGCAGCAGCCCGCAAGGCGCAGCCAGCATGGGCGGCACTGCCGCCAATCGAGCGCGCCGGATATGTGAAGGCGATTGCGGCAAATATCCGTGACAATGCCGAGTCCCTGACCGAAATCATCTTCAGGGAGCAGGGCAAGATCCGCGATCTCGCGCTCGGTGAGGTGCTCGGCATCCGTCAATAGAACGAGCCTTCGCCGGGGACGGCGAGAACACCGGTCCCCGCCCGCCGTTCTCGTCCTCGTCGATCAGACAGGCAGTGGTTGCCTGGCAAAGCGTCCCAACTTCATCACCAGGATCGGCTTCTTGAGGGTCGTGACATCGAGCAAGGGATTGCCATCGACCGCGATGATGTCGACGGCCTTGCCCACCTCGATGCTGCCTGTTTCCGATGCGAGGTCGAGCGCTTCGGCAGCTACGATCGTTCGTGCGAGCAGCGCCTCGTGCTTGCTCATGCCCCACTCGACCGCGAGCCGGAATTCCGTCGCCGCCTCATGCAACGGATGTGTCGGCCCACCAATCAGATCGGTACCGAGCGCGTACCGCACGCCGGCCGCGAGACCCAGCGAAAATCGCGCTGCATTGCCGCCCAGTGGCGCTCGTAAACCTCCCGCTCCCACTGCGGGTAGTGATAGGCATCATAGGCCGCGCGATGGAAATACAGTTGCGAGATCGTGGAGACGACGATCGTCCCCTTTGCCACCAGCAGTGCCCGTGTCTCCGGCGATATGCCGTAGCCATGCTCGATGACATCGATCCCGCCTTCAAGCGCCAGCCTGACGGGCGCCTCGCCAATGGCATGAGCGCTGACATAGAGCTGGTTGCGATGGGCTTCGTCAACGGCCTCGGTCACTTCCTCCAGGCTGTAGGCTGCGACCTGACGCAGCGGATCGTCGCCCCAGGCGTGATAGCGGTCGTGGGATTTTTGGAACGGCTGGCCAAGCTGTCGGAAGAAATGGTGGCCAAGCATGGCAAGGATTTCAGCATGGCGCGCTGGTGCTCGCCGCGCGCTGGATCGCCGAAAACCGCGTCGGCCAGTTGAAGACCAACTAGACCAACGACTGACCAGCCGGTCGGTGATATATTGTCTAGGAGGTCAAAACGCCCAAGAGCTGATCCCGACACACACCGACACTCTCAAACAACTAGGCCCGCAGTTTCCTTGGCCACCGTGGACCTACTTATTTCAAGATGAGCGGAATGCCCCGCTCTCAGCCATGTGGCCTGACGCTCATCGAATCCGGCGCCGACCCCTTCTCCTTCAGCAAGTTCAATTGTCGTTCAGTCGGTATGGCAATGCCGCTCGCTGATCATGGTCAATCCCCAGCCACTCCTTGAGCGGCGGCACGGCGCGCGCTGCACAATTCGTCCGTTCGCAAATCCGGCAGGAAATGCCAATCGGCTCAAAGCTATCCGATGCCGCCCACCAATTCCTCCGCCTTGGCGATGGCGGCCGCCTGATGCGGCTGCAGGGGCTGGCCGGCGTAGCCTTCGAAGACCGGCAGGAAAGGACCATCGATATCAGTCTTGATGCCGGACAATTGCTCCATCACCGCCAGCCCGCAATAGGGCACGTAGGAAGCCGAATAGCCGCCTTCATGCGACATCATCAGCCGCCCGCCGCAGAGATCGTCCGCCGCCTGCATCAGCAGCCGCGTCATCTCGCGGTAGCTGCCGCTGTGCAGCATCATACGTCCCAGCGGGTCGGCCGCTGAGGCATCGAAGCCCGATGGTACGACAATCAAGTCAGGCTTGTAGCGAGTGAGCGCCGGCAGCACGATGCGTTCGAATACCGACATGTAAGCGCCGCCACGGATATCGGCGGGCAAGTCGCAAATGCCGGGCGGTCCGATTCGATCCGGGGTACGGCCCAAAGCAAGCCTTGGAGCCGCGCTACAGGCTACTCAGGAACTCGATGATGGCGTGCCGCTCGTCTGCGCTGTTGAAGCGCTGAACCATTCGTGTGCCGCCCACCATGGCAGTCGGATTCGCGAGGTAGGTTTCCAGCGTCTCGGGCGTCCAGGTGATGCCTGAGTCGCGCAGGGCGGGAGAGTAGTTGAAGCCTTCGACGCTGGCGGCGGCGCGGCCGACCACACCCTGCAGGTGAGGTCCGGCACCGTTCCGGGTGGTCGCGATCTGGTGGCAGGCCCCGCAGCGCTGCCGGAACAGGCGCTCCCCTGAACCGGGATTCGCCTCCTGGGCAACGGACAAATCCGTTGCCCAGGTTGCTGCAATCAAGGCAGGTAGTACGAAATTCCTCATCCTTTCATGCCTTTCAGGTCGAGCTTCGAGAGGGGCAGGCTGCGGATACGCTGGCCGGTGAGCACCGAGGCGGCATTGACCACCGCAGGCGGCACGCCCGGCAGGCCAGGCTCGCCGATGCCGCCCATCGGCGCACCGCTTTCGACGATGCGCACATGCACCCGCGGCATCTTGTCGGGCGGCAGGATGGGATAGGCGTCGAAGTTGCGGGCCTGCGGCATGCCGTCGACATAAACGACTTCCTCCAGCAGCGCCGAGGACAGGCCAAGTGCGACCGCCGAGTTCACCTGCGCCTCGATGATGGCCGGATTGACGATGCTTCCGGGATCGATAGCCACCCAGATCTGGTGCGCGACGACCTCGCCGTCGCGCAGCGAGACTTCGGCGATCGTCGCCACCTCGCTGCCGAAGGGCGAGGCCATCGCGACGCCGCGCGCGCGGCGGCTGCCGTCCTCTGCCGCGAAAGGACCGCGCTTCCACCCCCCGGACAGATCGGCGGCTGCCTGCAGAAGATTGCTGTGGCGCGGGCTGTCCGCGAGAAGCCGCAGCCGCAGTTCGTAGGGGTCCTGCTGACCTGCGTCGGCCATTTCATCGAAGAACGTCTCGTAGAAGAAGTCGTTCATCGAATGACCGACCGACCGCCAGAAGCCGATGATCGCCGGGTCGTCGACGTGAATCTGGCCGACGCGCCGGTTCGGAATCGCATAGACTTTGCCCGCGATGCCTTCGACGGCGGAGCTGTCCACCTTGTCCGGCTGGCGGCCGAACCAACGTCCTGTTGGACCTTCACCCACCGCAACGGCATCCAGAACGACCGGCAAACCGTCGGCGTCGAGACCGGCGCGAAAACGGGCGACCCCCATTGGTCTCAACGTGTCGCGCAGGAATTCCTCCTCGCGGCTCCAGATGAGCTTGACGGGACGACCTGCCGCCTTCGCCAGCAGGATCGCCTGCGGGAACGGGTTGGCCGTCTGATAAAGGAAGTGCCGCCCGAAGAAGCCGCCGAGCATCGGCGAATGGATGATCACCTTGCCCGGCTCGATGCCCGCGACCTTTGCACCTCGGCCTGGAACATCTCGGGCGCCTGGTTTGGGATCCAAAGCTCGAGAGTCCCGCCCTCGTTCCAGCGCGCGATCGCCGATGGCGGCTCGAGCTGGCCGTGCACGAGATAGGGCGCGTCGTACGTCGCCTCCACGACCTGGGCCGCACCTGCAAGGGCACCCGCGGCGTCACCTTCCTGCTCGAAAGCGACGCCGTCTCCGGGTGTCGACTTCAACATGGCCTTGTGGGTCTCGGAGGAGAAATCAGCCGGCATGGCGCGAGGCGTTGCAGCCGCAGGCTCCGTCCAGGTCACCTGCAGAGTTTCCACCGCGCGGCGCGCCCGCCACCACCCGTCGGCGACGACCGCCACTGCCCCAGGCAAGCGGTGAATCGAGTGCACGCCGGGCATGGCGAGCACCTCCGCCTCATTCGCCAGCGCGCCCGGCTCACCGCCGAGGCGCGGGCTATGCTGGACGGCGGCGTGAAGCATGCCGTCCACCTTGAGGTCGATCGCGTACTGCGCGCGCCCCGTGGACTTGTCGCGCGCGTCGAGCCGCCGAACGGGCTTGCCGATCCAGCGAAAGCTGTCGGGAGAGCGCAGCACGATATCGTTTGGCACTGGCAGATCGGCGGCTGCATCGGCAATCTCGCCGTAAGGGATTGCTTGACCGCTCGCGGTATGCACGACTTGGCCCGGTTCCGTGGAAAGCTCCGATAGCTGGACGCCGAGTCGTTCGGCGGCCGCCTGCAGCAGCATCTGGCGCGCGGATGCGCCAAGCCTGCGCATCGTCTCGTAGCTCATCCGCACCGACATGCTGCCGCCAGTAAAACGGCCGCCGCCGGTCAGCAGATAGTCAGGACCGGGAGGCGCTCCTTCCACGACGAACTGCGTTGGATCGAGATCCAGCTCTTCGCCGACGATCTGCGCCATGGCGGTAAAGATGCCCTGCCCGCCCTCGATGAAGGCGCTACGGAACAGCACCGTGCTATCAGGGCGGATTTCCAGGAAGGCGGCGATTCGCGTGCCAGGTGCGACGGATGGTGTACCGGCCTGCGCCCTGGCACGTCCGACCGGCACGGTGACCGAAAGAACGAGCGCTGCGGCGCCGCCAAGGAAGCCGCGACGAGAGATGTTGAGCGGTCCCTCCTCGCGGCGCGTGGACGAGCGGTCCCGGATGGGGGTCATGTCGTTCATGGTTGCCTCCTCACGCCCGGACGGCCTGCCGGACGGCAGCCGAGATCGCGTTGTATGTGCCGCAGCGGCAGAGGTTCACCATCGCGCCGGCGATGTCGTCCTCAGTGGGCTGCGGCGTCTGCTTGAGCAGCGCCGTCGCCGCCATCACCTGGCCGGACTGGCAGTAGCCGCATTGCGGCACCTGGTTGGCAACCCACGCCTCGACCACCTTCCGGCCCTCGGTGTCCTGCTCGATCGCCTCGATCGTCGTGATCGCCGTTCCGACGACGCTGTCCACGGTCATCACGCAGGACCGCGTGGCCTGTCCATCGATCAGCACCGTGCATGCGCCGCACTGGGCGACGCCGCAGCCATATTTTGTGCCGGTCATGCCCAGCACATCGCGCAGCACCCAGAGCAGAGGCGTGTCTGGTTCGACGTCGACCTGAAATGTCGAGCCGTTAATGGTCAGTTCCATGGCCTTCACCTTTCGGTTCGCGGGAAAGCCAACACGACTGGCTGTTGGCTTGTCGGACCTGCAGGGTAGCTGCTCCCGATCAAGAGGATTAGGGGCGCTAATTCGCTTGCATTGATCGATGGGAAGCATAAATCTTCCCCGATCGGTGCGAGGCAGCGACATGGCCAAGGAAGATTTCAACGACCTCTTGTGGTTCCTGGCCGTTGCCGAGGAAAAGAGCTTCACGCGCGCCGCCGCCAAGCTCGGCATGACGCAGTCCACACTCAGCCACACGATCAAGTGGTTGGAAACACGCATGGGTATCCGCCTGCTCATGCGCACGACCCGCAGCGTGGCGACGACCGAGGCCGGCGAGCGCCTACGGCGGGCGCTTGCACCGCGTGTTGCGGAAATCGAGGCGGAAATCGCCGCGCTCATGGAGTTTCGCGACAAGCCCGCCGGAACCATCCGGCTGACTCTTTCGGATCACGCGTTCGACAGCCTCGTCTGGCCGAAGCTCAGGCCGGCGCTCGCGGCGTATCCCGACATCAAGCTGGAGCTCAGCATCGACAACGGGCTGCGCAACATCGTCGAGGATGGCTTCGACGCTGGGGTGCGTCTTGGCGAAAGTGTCGAGAAGGACATGATCGCGGTCCGCATCGGTCCTGACTGGCGGATGGTCGCCGTCGCCTCGCACGACTATTTCGCCTCACATCCTGCGCCTCGCCACCCGCAGGAGCTGATTGGACACAACTGCATGAACATGCGCCAGACACGTGGCGGCGGGCTCTATGGCTGGGAGTTCGAGAAGGAGGGTCATGAGCTTCGCGTCCGGGTGGACGGGCAGCTCACCTTCAACGCCTCCTACGCCATGGTGGATGCGGCTCTGAAGGGGTACGGCATCGCCTTCGTGCCGGAGAACCTCGTCGAGCGTCACATCGCATCTGGCAATCTCGTCCAGGTACTGGACGACTGGTGCCCGAAGTTTCCGGGCTACTACATCTACTATCCGAGCCGACGGCAGAATCTGCCCGCCTTCAAGGTCATCGTCGATGCACTGAGGCAGGGGGCGGCTTGAGGCGACCCGGCGACCTCGCACCCTCCATCAAGGGTTCGCACGTTTCTCGAAAACCTCCCGCGCCACCGGCGCTGCCGAAAACGCGTTCGGCCAACCGGACGGGCTACCAAGGCAAAGCCGCATGACGGGGCGGTGGAGGACGAATCGAAGCACTTTGTCTACTGCCCAGTCTGCGGCCAGACGTTCGACGCGCGTGATCTTGGACAGGTGTTCCACCACGCCGAGCCGCAGCACGAGCGGCTTCCGGTCGAGCAATAGTCCAGCTAGTTCAGCGCCGGGGCCGGCTAAGCCTGAAGGCCTTAAAGTGCGGCAGCGATGCCCATCATCACTGATTGCTTGGGATAGTCGAGCACCCGCAGCGTGCCCGGCTCGTCGCCGCCCATGCCGCAGATCGGCAACACCTGGTAGTCGTCGTCGAACGCAAAATGTCGCCGTTGGCAGTAAAATCGTATTCGGGAAAACAGCTCTTCAGGAATGCCTCGAGCCCCCGCGCAGGGCCGATTGCGACCGCGCGCCTGACGGCGGCAGGATGATGAAGCTGTCGACCTCGTCCCCGGCAGGCATGCCGGAAATGTCGATGGCAAAATCGATGAGAACCTACGCGCTGCGCAAGGGCATCCGGCATTTCGTCTGTAGCCAGGCCCCTCCCAAAGCACACACGAGGCGTGCCAGCCCGAAGCCTTGTCAATCAATTGCTTCGACCAAACGTTGCGAATACCTGACGCCCGATTTCCTTCTTCTAGTTTGAAGTTTTCTTCGGCCGTGCCTACTCCGAAGCGCCATATAATGCCGGCGTCGTTTGGCACCCAGACGATTTTCATCGAGTAAACCGCTGCGGTTCCGGAGATGCTATCGATTCGGCAATCAATGGACGCCGGCATCATCCCTTTTGCTTTCATCTTGCGGCTTTCGGTGATCACGGTCTCAGCCTTCATCCACACACTTTCAACGGCGTTGGGAGGCAAATCATTGTTGGGCGTTGCGGCGACCAATGTCACCATCAATGCGACTGCCTGAAATGTCATTTCCCGACCCCCTGCCCCCAACTGGATGTTCTCATTCCGCTCATGATCGGGAGTGCAGGTCAATCGCGTCCGACAAACGCAAAAAAGGGCTGTCAATACCAACTTCTTGCGATGGATTTGCCCTGCGGACTAGGCAATCTCGGGGCGAAGGAGTGATCGCCATGACCGTCCTCGCCTATAGCCTCGCCGCCGACGCAAAGGGAACGTGGCGACTCGTCTTTGTGCCTGACGATCGGCATCGCAATGTGGAATTCAGCCGGCCAAATGTTGAGTCAAATCCGGTGAACTGGCTGAGCGTGGATGATTTCCTTGCCTGGCGCCCTAAAGGCGCGCTCCATCGCTTAGTTGCGCTCATTTGCCAAGCGATGAGCGACCCGTAAACGCAAAAAAGCGCGCCGCACCTTTCGGCTCGGCGGGCGATCAGTCATTCACCAAGCACAGGGTGTGGGCGGGGATCGGGTGTGCCCGGTGCACGGATCGTGGAAAATCATATGCGCGTCGGCGGCGTCGCGTCTACCAACCGGCAGCCCTAGAGAAATACATTGACCCATTTCGCCGCCTGTTTCCTCTTAGGACCCCTGCCCATCCAATTGCCGGGCGCGTAGGTAACGCGGCTACTTCACCACTCCGAAATCACATGACACGCAGCCGCGGTCTCTGTCTGATCTTTGAACTTAAACATATCATTGGAAAATAACCGCAACCATCTTTCATCTTGCCGCGTATGGTCCGATCATCTGCCGGTGCAAGTTTGAGGACATGCAATGAAGAAGGTCGCTGCTCTCCTGGTACTTTCCCTCGTTATCATGCTGCCCGCCATGGCAGCCGCGCAGTCCTACCTGCCGGAGCTTGGGCCATCGCCGCCGCAGGATGCTACGCAGCTGTACCCCGGCGGTGTCGAGAAGGCGCTGGCCGCGCTGCCGGACATCGTCAAGAAAGTCAAGGAAGCATCCGACGTTCCCGGCTTCGCCGTGGCGGTGGTGCATGGCGGCAAAATGATCTTTGACGAGGGCTATGGCCTTCGCGACAACCGGGACGACACTTCTAAGGTCAGCAGCACCACCATTTTCCAGGTCGCCTCGGTGTCGAAGTCGATCTCGGCCACGGTGGCCGCGATCGCCATGACGAAGGACCACAGCTTCAACTGGGATACCCCGGTCGGCGAGGTCTGGGACGGCTTCCGCCTCAATCTCGACTATGTCTCGGGCAACGCCACTATCGGCGATTTCTTCGCCCATCGCTCGGGCCTGCCGATGGCGGCGGGCGACGAACTCGAGGATCTCGGCTTCCAGCGCAAGCAGATCGTCGGGAGCCTGTGGATGGTGCCGCTCGATCCCTTCCGCATCTCCTATCACTACGCCAATTTCGGCACGACGATCGGCGCCGAGGCAGTGGCCCACGCCGAGAAACAGCCTTGGGAGCCGCTGGCCAAGAGCCTGTTGTTCGATCCGCTCGGCATGCGCTCGAGCAGCTATCGGCACGAGGACTTCATTGCCGCCGGCAAGAACCGCGCCCTGCTGCATGCGCGCGTGGCGGAGAATGTGTTCGAGCCGCTCTATGACCGCGACCCCGACCAGCAGGCGCCGGCGGGCGGCGTCTCCTCCAGCGCCCAGGATCTTGCCAAGTGGATGATCCTGCTGCTTGGCGACGGCACCTATAACGGCCAGCCCATGATCGACCCCAAGATCCTGCAGCCCGCCATCACACCACAGAGCGTGACCTACCGCGGCGAGACGCCCGATACGCGGGCCAGTTCCTATGGCTATGGCTTCAACGTGGGGGTGAACGCCAATGGGCGCACCACCATGGGCCATTCCGGCGCCTTCCTGCTCGGTGCCGGCACCACCTTCCAGATCTTGCCCTCGGCCGATGTCGGCATCGTCGTGCTCACCAACGGCTCCCCCGTCGGCGCCGCCGAGGCGGTCGCCGCCAGCTTCATGGACATCGTGCAATATGGCCAGGTCACCCGCGACTGGTATCCCTACATCAAGCCGCGGTTCATGGCCTACTACAAGCCGGTGGGCGACCTTGCCGGCAAGGGCAAGCCGACGAACCCCGCCAAGGCGCGCAGTCCATCCTTCTACGAGGGCCAATATACGAGCAACTATTTCGACACCGCCACCGTGCGGGCCGATGGCGACAAGCTGATGCTCGAACTCGGCCCAAAGCCCATGCAGTTCACCCTCGAGCACTGGGACGGCGACACCTACGCCCTCACGCCCCGCGGAGAGAACGCGCCGACCGGCTCGCTGTCATCGGTGAAGTTCGTCGGTTCCCCCGACGGCATTCGCGCGCGGGTGATGACGGTGGACTATCTGAATGAGAACGGGTTGGGGCATTTTCAGAGGTAGGGGTGGAGGCGTCCGGTGCTTCATACACCCCATGCCGTCGAAAAGGCGAACCGGCCGTCTGCAAGGTGATGCCTGAGATGGCGGATTTGTGACGGTTCGCTTCGGGGCGTGGCGATTAGGAAGCCGGCATTTGCTCGGGAGCTTCCAACAAGCTATGTCGGCTTTGGCCAGCCGCTGATCCGAGCAGACCGACGGCTCCCGGCCCCTATGTTGCAATGCGCCGCTGAGTCGACGTTTGCAGCAAATGCGGCATGCGCTAGCAGTCAAGAGTCCCGGTCAGTCGGAGAGCTTTGTCATCTCGACTTGTTATAGGCAACCGCCCGAAAAACCGGCTCGGTGCAGTCCGGCGATGATCGCCGGCACGCAGCGCATCAGGCGCCACAGGAAGCCCGAGCGGTAGTTCTCTATCATCAGAGTGATCGGCCCCTGATTGATGCCGACATGGTCCGGCGATACCCAACCGCATGGCCGGCCGTCGGCGGCTGCTATTGTCGGATTGAAGCTTGCGGTGAAGCCGTAAGGGTTGCCCTCGTGCAGGTCGATCTCGTGGAAATGGCGCAGTGCGAGGACATCGGCGAGATAGCCCAGCGGCTCAACGCCGTTGGCTTGCAGGTTTCAATCAGCGACGGCTTAGGAAACGGCCACTCCTAAAAGAGCCATTTGATGGCTCCCAGGATCAGCACAACGATTGCTGCCGCCACATACTCCCGCCCCGGCTTAACCTGTGCACGAAGTCGCGGTGAAAACCGACAAGCCAGCAGGACGCCAAGCCCGCCTCCAAGCGGGGTTAGAACCTTGTCGATGAACTCAGCAGCACTCATTTTCTAACCCCCCACTGTCGAATATATAATCGCCATCTTGGCCGAGCATCTTCCTTCTGCCGTCGGCCGAATTTTTTCAGGCCAGGGGCGAGTGACGCGCCAACGTGTGCAGTCGAGCGTTCGCAATAGGCCGAAATCAATAAGTCGTGCAATTCACTGTGTTACCGAAGCGGTTGCAAGTCGTTGTTTTCGGCTGACTGTGTTGCATGTTGGCAAACGCCGCATTTGCCCTGGCAGATGGGCGGGACAGACCTCCGGCGAGTCGACCTGCTGGAGGCGCCGGCCGCTTACGAACCCGATGAAGACGAGGAAAATGATCCGGATGTCCTGATGCTCAAGGGCAGACACTTCCGTCTGAGATGGGAAAGGGGACGGGCCCAATCTTAGGCTTTTGAACCTTTTGAGGGTTCGGCCTAGGGGGCTTATCCAAATTTTCGGCCGCTCGTCGGCGATGCCTCCCCGCTGATAATACAGCGAGGAAACAGCGGGGGAGGGCTACCGGGGAATTAAGGTGGTGAGTGCTGCGAAGCAGTGCCGGTCTGCTTCGTGAAGTCATGGAGGCGCGCGCGAACATGTGCCAGCAAATTCACTTCATTGACGACCCCGGATTGAAAGAGAGACAGCGTGGTCGAGGCTAGAATCTGGCTGTCTACCGACGTGCTGTACGATTTGGCGTCGGCGGCTATCTGGTCGACAACCCGCTGGCAGATCGCTCGATCTTTAGGTCTAAGGAACTGACTTTTCGGTTCTCGTGGCATCTCGACGCCTTTAAAGGGGAAGTTACTGTGTCCCCCCACGCGACGGATGCGTGGGTCTCTGCGAATGGACCCTAATCGCATTCAGACAGATAGTTGCCATTTCGTTTGAGTGGTGCCGATGTCCCTCAAGGCCCATGGCCGTTATAGGCACGGTCAGTTCACTTGCGAGGCCGTCGAGCAGCGCAGAGAAATTGCCGCGTTGGTCGCCCAGGCGCGGCGAACAGCGGCCGCGGGGATATGAATGGAGTGGTTCGCCAATCACCCAGCAACGCCCGTGCCCCGTCGTCTGAAAACAGACGAGCAACAGGCCTCGTTACAGCCCTACGACTTGAAGCTGTTCCGCACGGTTGCCGGCTGGTCGCAAAACGCGCTCGCTTTCAGCATACGGCCCTCCTGACATCTGGCGTGTGCTGCGGAGCGGTGACCCAACGACGGTGTGCTCAATCCGGCGCCGGCAATGGCGCCTTAATGTCGGTCCGGTAGGTCCACTCCTGCTTCATCTCCACAATATCGGCAAGCCCAATGCCGCTCCGCTAAACACGGGGGCTGCGCGGCGGACACGCCGACGTCACCGCAATGCCACGCCATTTTGCAGAACTTGACGCACACAACTCAGGACGGCTCACCGGTGTCGCCGCTCGGTATGAAATCGCGGTGTCGTTCCAAGACAGAGTCGTTGAACGTGAGCGGCGAATGGGTTTCCCTGCGGAGATCGACGAAAATTCCTCGGGTCGCTCCTCACTACCCCCGGGCAGCCTTGAGCCGCGACGTCGAGCGGGGTCGCCATGTTCGATCCAACGGCGCCCAGTCCCGTACGCAATGGCCGCGCGTCCCGAGCAGCCTTGCTGGAGAGTTCAATCCTCTGTCATCTGTGGGCGGCTTTGCCTTAGCTCTTATCGCAGATAACTAAGATCGGAGCAAAGCCGCCGCCGGGTGTCCGGAAATTGGTGGTCTGGCCTTGATAGAGGCGTGCGGCGGCGAGCAGCACCTGGCCATCGTAAGTATAAAGCCGCACGTCCATCTTACGCGGCGCGGGTGCGCCATCGATTTCGATCACACGCTTCCCCGGCGCAGCAAATGCCTGGGCCACATAGCCGCCCCGGGCGATCTCGGCCCACACCCCTTTTGTCACCTTGTCGCCGCGGTAGACCGCCTTGCTGCCATGGCCTGAGAGCGGCTTGAAGAACATATCCTTGCGGGATTGCCAGGCGGCATCCGAATTGTCGGGCGTGACTAGTGTGGTCCGCGGAACGCCGGCGAGCCGCGAGCGCATCTCCGGAGGAAGGCCGAACGCTTCCAGCGCCGCCGGATCGGACAGCAATGTCAGATTGCGCTTGCTTGCAAAGAGCGCGTGGTTGTGCGGATTGGGAGTGAGCACCACGGCGCCATCCTGGTAAGCCACTCTGAGTGCGGCATGTTCCGGGCGATCGAGTGTGAAATCGACCAGGCGATTGTAGACGAGGTCAATCTCCTGTCCGTCGAGCCGAAGCCTGCCGCCATCATATGTCAGCTCGTTCGCGTCCCCGATCATCGCGTCTATGCCGTGCTTCAGCAATAGCTGCCGGGCTGGCACGAATTCAGGATAGAGATACTGCTCCCCAGGCTGATCGTCGACGATCGCAATCGTTCGCGGCGAGCCGGCTCCGCGCTGGCGGCGCCATTCGTTCTCGAACATCGCGATGACATTGGTTTCGAAGTGATCGTCCCTGGCGCCAATCAGCGCCCGGTCAACTTCAGAGCAGCAGGCCTTCTGTGCCCTGGCCAGCAAGGCATTGAGGAAAGCCCCGCCGGCGTTTGTGTTCACCTCGATCAGCTTGGGACCATCATCGTCGAGGTGGAAATCGTAGCCCATCAGAGCGCCAACGGGTCCAAAATCCCGTTGGGCGATTTCCGGGGCCCAGGAGAGGACGGTATCGCGGTAACCCTGTAGGTTGGCTGTTGCCTCAATGGCGACGACGATTGCTTGCATCTCATCGAGAGCTGACGCGGCGAGGAAGACCGGAACGTTGGAAAACAGATGCGGCCTCGACGCCATGAAGGTTTCGCAGAAGCCGGGATCGCCGGCCTCATGGTTCAGCGCTGCCCAAAGCGCTGTTCGGTCGAGCGTGATGCAGAAGCAGTTGCGATTGCGTCGCGCCGACGGGGACATGGCGGCTTCCGACACGCCGGAGACTGGAAGCATGTCAGAGTCTCCTCTGCGATGGCAGGGCAAAGCTGGGTCTTGCCCGCCTCGGCGAAGGCGCAGAGCGCAGCTGGCTGGCAACGGCTCTCTCTTCATCGGTAGGGATTACAAGAACCTCGACGTGTGAATTGGCAAGGCTGATGATCTCCTCGCCTCTTCGGTTCTGGTCATGATCGATACCGACGCCAAGCCAGCCGGCAGCAACTCCGATCTTTTCCCGGATCGATGGCGCGTTTTCACCGATGCCGGCGGTAAACACCACCGTATCAAGACCTCCAAGGGCAGCGGCCAGCGATCCGATCTCGCGCCCGATGCGATAGACGAATAGATCGACGGCCTCGGCGGCGGCAGGATCGTCCGAGCCGATGAGCGTCCGCATATCTCCGGATATACCAGACATGCCGAGCAGGCCGGACTGCTCATAGAGAAGCGTGACCAGTTCGTCGGTCGGCAGCTTCCAGTCCTGCAGGAGATGCAGGATGATCCCCGGGTCGAGCGCGCCGCAACGCGTGCTCATGATCAGGCCATCCAGCGTCGAAAACCCCATTGTCGTCGCAATGCTTCGTCCGGCGTCCATGGCGCACACGCTGGCGCCGCTGCCGAGATGGGCAACGATTGCCCGGCCGCCGGCGCCGGCGCCATAGCGGTCGCGCAGCCGCGAAGCGATGTGGCTGTAGGACAAGCCGTGAAAGCCGTAGGAAACGATACCCGCCTCGGTCATCGCACGTGGAATGCCGTAGATCTTCGCAACGCTCGGTCGGGTCGAATGAAACGCTGTGTCGAAGCATCCGACCTGCATGGCTTGCGGGAGGAGGTCGGTAGCCAGCGCCACAATTTCGAGATTGATCCGCTGATGGATCGGCGCCAACGGCTCGAGCCGGGCGAGCGCGTCGAGCGCGGGCGCATCCAGAAGCGTCGCTTGCGTGAAGTCGCGGCCGCCATGAACGATCCTATGCCCCACCCTGTCTATGCGGCGCAGGAGATCGCGATCGGCAAGGAGGGAGACGACGGAAGTGAATGCTTCGCCGATGTCGATCGGTCTCTCGCCCAGGCTCTTCAAGATCTCCGGTCTGTCGCCTGCGGCCTCGGCATGCAGCTGCGGATGTCCGCCAAGCGAGGCGATGTGGCCGCGCAGAAGCACGGGGAGGCCATCGCGTTCCTCGAAGACAGCGAATTTCAGGCTGGAGGAACCGCCGTTCAGGATGAGGATAGCGTCAGTCATGGGGCCGTCCGATGGGCTGTCACCGCAGTTCGCTGAAGACGTGGCATCGGCTCAAGCCGGGCGGATCTGCGTCACATCCAGGTCCTGATCCCACTTCCAATCAAGTATCTCCGGCATATCCTGCCCATTGGCGCGAATATAGGCTCGATGTTCAAGCAGCTTGCCGTCCATCGCCTGCTTGAGACCGACTTGAACGCTCTTGAGTTCCGGGACCCGTTCAAGCACGCTTTTGACGAGATGGAACCGATCGAGGCGGTTCAGAACGGTCATGTCGAAGGGCGTCGTCGTCGTGCCCTCCTCGTTATAGCCGCGCACGTGGATGTTGTCGTGGTTGGTGCGCCGATAGGTCAGGCGATGAATGGCCCAGGGATAACCATGATAGGCGAAGATGACGGGTTTGCCGGCGGTGAACAATGCGTCGAAATCGCGATCTGGCAGCCCGTGCGGATGATGCTCCTTGGGCTGCAGTGTCATCAGGTCGACGACGTTGACCACCCTGATCCTGAGCTCGGGGACGTGATGCCGGAGGATCTGCACGGCTGCAAGCGTTTCAAGTGTCGGAACGTCGCCGGCGCACGCCATGACCACGTTCGGCTCTTCGCCATTCTCGGTCGATGCCCAGTCCCAGATGCCGATCCCTGTCTTGCAATGGACGATGGCCTTGTCCATCGACAGCCACTGCCACGATGGCGGCTTGCCAGCGACGATGATGTTGATGCGATTCCATGTCTGCAGCACGTGATCGGTCACGCAAAGCAAGGTGTTGGCGTCCGGCGGCAGGTAGACGCGCACAATGTCGGCCTTCTTGTTGAGGGCAACGTCGATGAAGCCGGGATCCTGGTGGCTGAAGCCATTGTGTTCCTGATGCCAGACATGGCTCGACAGCAGGTAGTTCAGGGATGCGACCGGCCGCCGCCACGGAATGTGTCGGGAGGCATCCAGCCATTTCGCATGCTGGTTGAACATGGAATCGACGATATGGATGAACGCCTCGTAGCAGGAAAACAGACCGTGCCGCCCGGACAGCAGGTAGCCTTCAAGCCAGCCCTGGCAGGTATGCTCGGAGAGGATTTCCAGAACCCTGCCGTCGCGGCCGAGATGAACGTCTTCGGGCAGGATCTTTTCCATCCAGGCGCGCTCGGTGACTTCGAATAGGTCCTGAAGCCGGTTCGAGGCGGTCTCGTCGGGACCAACGATGCGGAAGTTCTTTGCCGCCTCATTCAACTGCATGACGGCACGCAAGAACTTGCCCATGGCCCGCGTCGACTCCGCTTTCACCGCACCTGGCTGTTCGACCGCAACAGCATGGTCGCGTAGCGCGGGCAGATCGAGCGACCGGCGCAGCAGGCCGCCATTGGCGTGCGGGTTGGATCCCATGCGCCGCGTGGCCTGGGGCGTGGTGGCGCGGATCGATGCGATGGCGACGCCGGCATCATCGAACAGTTCCTCAGGCCGATAGCTTCTCAGCCACTCCTCAAGCAGCTTCAGATGCGCCGGGTTTTCCGCGAGGCCGGATAAAGGGACTTGGTGCGAGCGCCAGAATCCTTCCGTCTTCAGCCCGTCGACCTCCTTCGGGCCGGTCCAGCCCTTGGGGCTTCGCAGCACGATCATCGGCCATTTCGGTCTCAAGGCCGATACCGCGGAACCATCACGCGCCGCGCGCTGGATCGCCTGGATGCGGTCGAGCGCATCGTCGAGCGTGGTCGCCATCAGCTCATGCATCAACACCGGATCATGCCCCTCGACGAACAGCGGTTCATAGCCATAGCCAACGAACAGCGCTCGCAATTCTTCTTCGGGAATGCGGCCCAGGATGGTGGGATTGGCGATCTTGTAGCCGTTCAGGTGCAGAATCGGTAGCACCGCACCATCGCGTGCCGGGTTGAGAAACTTGTTCGAATGCCATGCGGTGGCAAGCGGCCCGGTCTCCGCCTCGCCGTCGCCGACGACACAGGCCACGACGAGATCAGGATTGTCGAAGGCAGCACCATAGGCATGGGATAATGCGTAGCCCAGCTCGCCTCCTTCGTGGATCGAACCCGGCACGTCGGGAGCGGCGTGGCTAGGAATCCCGCCTGGAAAGGAGAACTGCCGGAACAGCCTGCGCATTCCCTGCTCGTCCATCGAAATGTCGGGATTGAGCTCGCTGTAGGTGCCCTCCAGATAGGTGTTTGCCACCATGGCCGGGCCGCCATGGCCGGGACCGCAGACATAGATGACGTTCGCGTTCCGGAGCCGTATGGCGCGGTTGAGATGGGTATAGATGAAGCTCAGGCCCGGAGACGTTCCCCAGTGCCCGAGCAGGCGCGGCTTGACGTGCTCCAACTGCAAGGGCTCGCGCAGCAGCGGATTGTCGAGCAGGTAAATCTGCCCGATCGTCAAATAGTTGGCGGCGCGCCAATAGGCGTCGATGTCACTCAGTTCGTGTTCGGACAACCGGCTGGTGGGGATCGGTATTGCCTTGTGCTGGGTCATGCCTGTCTCTCGTTGCCGATTGGGAATGCCGCCGGTTCGCGACACCCGTGCTCATCGAACCCTAGCGAATGGATACCAACGCGTTCGCGCACATGGGCGAATACGAAAGTCGGCCGGCGATTCTATCCTGACGGGAGTCTCGGTGGAACGCGGCTTTGCCGACATAGTTTCAGCTCCAGTTCATTCCCCATGGAAGAGCTGGGAAAAGAGGCTCGCTGAAACTAGGCACTCTCCCAGAGCCGCGGCATTGATTTGCATCAAAGTGGCGGCGCACAATTGGGCTAGACTGAATGCATGAAAATCGCGTTGGCTCAGCTTCGGTTATGGCTGGCCGTGATCCTCCTGATCGCGGGCGGTGCCGCTGCCGCTTCTGCAATTGGGGCCGATGGCGGCGTCACAACTGACGATGCGACGCTCTCGACGAGCGCCTTGCACAAGTTGATGGGTAACCACGCTTTCACAGACCAGGACAAGCATCGCGCCTCATGTGAGGGCTGCCTGGATTGCGTGCATTCGCCCGGCTCTGGCTGTTGTGCTGCAAGCATTTTCGCCGGCGAATGCGACATTCTTCATGATGCGCCGGTTGCCGCCCGGTTTATGGCGGGCAAGGCATTCCTGCCAACGGGCATCGACCCCGAGGCGCTCCTGCAACCACCCCAGACCTTCGCCTGATATCGCGCCGTCGCGGTGCTTGGGGCTGTTGAATCCAGCAGTGCCCGTCAAGGCGCATAGCGCGCGAACGATCCGCGAAACATAACCGGCAGCCGCGATCTGGGCTGCCTCCGCGCCCATTTCAGGGCTCGCCTGTCGCTTCACACCAACGACAAGGAAACTGTCATGAAAACTCACCTTCGATTGATCACGTTTGCAGCATTGACAACTCTTTCCGGCGCGGCATTTGCCCAGACCGACCCGCACCATCCGGCGGCCGATGCGCCGCAAGCCACGACAGCGGCTCCGGCCGCACAGGCGATGCCGGGCGGATTGCCCGAGCAGTGCACGGCGATGATGTCCACGATGCAAAAGATGATGCCGATGATGCAGCAAATGATTCCCGTGATGCAGCAAATGATGCCGATGATGCAGGGCGGCGGAATGCAAGGCGGACAGGGCGGCATGATGCAGGGCGGCCAGGGCGGCATGATGCAGGGCATGACGAACATGCCGATGGACACTGCCACCATGTCCGAAGCCTCTAGAAACTATATGGACGCGATGAAGCGAATGGACGGGCCGATGATGCAGGCCGTCCAGGCTGGCGATCCCGATGTCGCCTTCGTCCAGGCGATGATTCCGCACCACCAGGGCGCGATCGACATGGCCCGGGCGGTCCTGCAATTCGGCAAGGATGATCAGGTCAAGGTTTGGGCCAATCAGATCATCACGGCTCAGCAGGCCGAGATCGCCGCAATGCAGGAATGGCTCAAGCAACACGCAAAGTGACAGGAGGAAGACACGGACAAACTCAGCGTCCTGTCCGTCGGCATTGCGCTGGGCGTGACGTCGGCCCTGATAAGCATGTTCTGTGCTTTGGCCTTCGTCATCTGGCCGGATGCAACACTCGATTTCTTCGGCGCCTTCATGCACGGGCTCGACCTCAGCGCGGTCAGATCCGCGGCGCCGATGAAGCTGGGCCGCGTTCTCTACGGCGTCGTCGGCTTTGGCATCGTCGGGCTGCCGGCGGGTGTCGTTTACGCGTCGATCTACAATGTCGTCGCAACCGGGCGCCGGTAGGCAAGTCAAGGTTCAGCCCATGAAAGCCACAGTCAATCCATGGACGACGTCGTCCGTCACTCTTGCTCTGGCGGGAATAATCATCGCCGGGATCGGATTGTATTTCATCGCCCTCAGGCCACCCCTGCTGCCCGAGGACGTCCGCTACATGCACCTCTCGGCGGCCGAACTCGAAGCCATCGGCCCGCGTCTTGCTGTGTGGCTCACGCAGGTTTTCCGGGTGCTCGGCGGCTACGCCTTGGCCACCGGCGTTCTCCTGGTTGCGCTGGCAATCACTGCGTTCCGGGCGCGCCATCCGGTCGCGGTGGCCGGCGCTCTGGTCGGAGGAGCGTTATCCATCGGCTTGATGTCGGTGGTCAACTTCACGATCGGCTCCGACTTCAGGTGGCCCCTGTTCGCCTGCGCGCTGGTCTGGGCCGTAAGCCTCGTCGCGTTTGGGCTCGAAAGCTCCCGCAATGACAATCGGACACAAATAAAGGAACCCATCCCATGAATACCAACAACGTTCACCGCATGTCGGATCCGCCGACCGGGTCCCAACCAGAACCGAAGGCCGAGGCTGGTGGTTGTTGGACTTCGAAGGCCGGCCTGGTCACGATCGCCTTTCTGCTGATCGCCGCGTTTTTCCTGCTCACTGAGCACCGAGCTCATACCTTCGGTGTCCTTCCCTTTCTGCTGCTGCTCGCCTGTCCTCTGCTTCACATGTCCATGCATGGCGGCCACCGCGGCCACGGCGGCCATGCCAGGCGCAAGGAACCCGAGCCGGGCGCGCAAGACGGCATTACCCAACATAAAGGAACATGACGATGGTCGAGCAATCTCCCGCCTATGGCCTCTGGGTCCTGGTTATAATCAATTCGGCGGTCTTCGTTCTATTCGCATTCAGCTTCTTCAAGCCGCGAACCGGCCGTGACTGGCGCTCCTTCGGAGCATTCAGCGCCTTCCTGGTGGCGTTGTTTGCCGAGATGTATGGATTTCCGTTGACGATTTACCTGCTCTCGGGCTGGCTGCAGTCACGATACCTAGGCATCGACTGGTTCTCGCATGATGCGGGTCACCTCCCGGAGATGATGTTCGGCTGGCGGCTCAATCCGCATTTCGGGCCCTTCCACGTTTTCAGCTTCTTCCTGATCGGCGGCGGTTTCATGCTGATCTCGACCGCGTGGCGAGTGCTTTACGACGCGCAGCATCACAATCGCCTCGCAACGGGCGGCCCATATGCCTCCATCCGGCATCCGCAATATGTCGGCTTCGTCCTCGTCATGGCGGGATTCCTCGTGCAGTGGCCGACGCTGCTGACGCTGGCGATGTTTCCCATTCTCGTCGGCATGTATGTCCGGCTTTCCTTCATCGAGGAGCGGGAAGCGAGAAAGGAGTTCGGCGATGCATACGACCGATACGCCGCCCGTGTGCCCGCCTTTTTTCCGCATGTGACCAGGCTGTTCAGTTCGGCCGGCGAGCGCCGTGCGCCTTGAAGCGCGGGGGTCGATAGCCCTGTCCTTGCGTGCTGAACCAAGCAAGAAAAATCTGAACTCGAAAACGAAGGAACGATTATGAAACGTCGAGATATCCTGAAGGGCGCAGTTGCAGGCGCCGCAGCTTTTGCGATCCCATCATCGTTGCTCGCTGCAGCCTCCGCCAGCCAGTCAGAAGGCCAGATGCTTGGCATCTCACGCCGCACGATCGAGGTGAATGGCAAGGCCGCAAGTGTCTTTGGCTTGCGAGGGGCCGAGGGTGCGCCCGGCCTGCGCTTTCGCGCCGGCGATGGCTTCAATGTCCTGCTTCGAAACGAGACTCCCGAGCCGACAATCATACATTGGCATGGGTTGACGACGCCGTGGCCGAGCGACGGCGTCGCCGACGCGCCACTGCCGCTCATTGGCGCTCGAGCCGATCGCAGTTTCGATTTTCCGGTCGGCGAGCCCGGCACCTTCTGGATGCACGCCCACACCCTGCAGGAACAGCTGCTGCTTGCTGCTCCGCTCATCGTCACCGATCCCAAGGACGATGCGAGGGATGAGCAGGAGGTCGTCATCCTGCTTCACGATTTCTCGTTCTCATCGCCGGAGGAACTGCTGGCCCGGCTGCAGAGTAAGAATACTGGCGGTTCCATGCCGATGGACGGCATGGCCATGTCGGGTGGCGCCGGCAACACCATGGCAGGGATGAACGATGGCGGCATGGCGACCGATATCAACGACATCGATTATGACGCCTATCTGGCCAATGACCGGTCCCTGAACGATCCCGAGATCGTGGAGGTCGAACGAGGCGGACGCGTGCGGGTGCGGATCATCAATGGCGCCACGGCGACCGCTTTCACGATGGACCTCGGCGAGCTTGAAGGCGACTTGATCGCGGTCGACGGTCAGCCTGTCGAGCCGGTCAGGGGCCGGCGGTTTCCGATGACAATGGGACAGCGCATCGACGTGCGCCTGCAGTTGCCGCGCGAACTCAACTCCTTTCCGATCCTGGCGCTGCGCGAGGGAAGCAAGGAGCAGACGGGAATTGTCCTGCGTCCGGCGGGAGCGGCGGTGGCCAAGATCGGGCCGGCGGCTGATGTCGATGCTCCGGTTCTCGACCTGGCGCTCGAGGCGCAGCTTCGGGCAATGTCGCCGCTTGCATCACGCTCTGCCGAAAAGACGTTCGAAATGGCGCTGACCGGCGATATGGCTGCCTATCGCTGGGGCCTCGAAACCAACGCTCCGCTTCTCGTGGACAGGGGCGATCGCGTCGAGGTCACGCTGCGCAACGACACCATGATGGCCCACCCGATGCATCTTCACGGCCATCATTTCCAGGTGGTCGCGATTGATGGGCAGCGCTTTCAGGGCGCAGTTCGCGACACCGTGCTGGTGCCGCCGATGCGCTCGGTCACCATTGCCGTGGACGCCGGCAATCCCGGCAAATGGGCATTCCATTGTCACCACCTCTACCACATGGCGAGCGGCATGATGTCGACCTTTGCCTATCGAAGCTGAGGCACGCAGCAGCGCGAATGCCGGCACGGAGAACGACGATGAAAAAGGTCAATCTGGAAGTGCGCGACCTTGTCGGCATGATGGATTTCGCAGCGGTCGAAAAACGTCTGGCGGCTCTGCCAGGCGTCGCCGGTGTTGCCATGAACGCGGGGTCTACGACCGCGACCGTCGAATTCGACGAAGGACGGACGAGCCCCGGGGCCCTTGCCAGGGACATCGAGGCCTGCGGCTTCCATTGCCGTGGCGAGTCCGTGCCGCGGCATCTGTGCATTCCCGATAGCACGACCATTCCGCCCGGGCATCCGCGGGGGACGTCCGGGCAGGCCGGGCATGATCATGCGGGGCACGCCACCATGATCGAACCAAGTGCAGCGGGCCTCAGGACGGCTGCGGCCAAGATGCCGCACGACGCCATGGCCCATGAGATGGGACACGGCGCCGGCATGGACATGCAGGGCATGGTCAAGGACATGCGCAACCGGTTCTTCATCAGCTTGGTCTTCGCGCTGCCGATTTTCGCCATGGAGCCGATGGGCCTGGGCGAGCCCTGGCTGCGTCCGCCCTTCGGCCTCAGCGAAGACCTTGCGATGTTCTTCCTCGCCAGCGCCGCGATCCTCTATCCCGTCTGGCCTTTCCTGGTTGCCGCCTGGCGTGCCCTGCGCAACCGCGTCCTCAACATGGCCGTGTTGGTGGTGCTGAGCGTCGGCACTGGTTACCTGTTCAGCGTCGGCGCGACTTTCTTCTTCGAGGGGCAGCAGTTCTACGAGGCCGCGAGCGTGCTGCTCGTGTTCATCCTGCTTGGCCACTGGCTCGAGATGCGTGCCCGCGCCGGGGCCTCGGCCGCGATCAGGGCCCTGCTCGACCTTGCTCCACCCAAGGCCTCCGTCTTCCGCGAGGGCAAGGAGGTCGAGGTTGCAACCGCCGAGGTCGTGCTCGGCGACATAGTAGTCCTCCGGCCTGGCAACAAGCTTCCGGTCGACGGCGAGGTGATCGAAGGCACCTCGACGATCGATGAATCGATGCTGACCGGAGAGTCGATGCCGGTGACCAAGAAGGTCGGGGACAAGGTCATCGGCGCCACGATCAACAAGAGCGGGACGCTGCGCTACCGCTCTACCAAGGTCGGCGCCGACACGGCCCTGGCCCAGATCGTCAAGCTGGTCCAGGAGGCCCAGAATTCGAAGGCGCCGGCGCAACTGCTGGCCGATCGCGCCTCGCAATGGCTGGTGCTCGCCGCGATCCTCATCGGCCTTGCGACCTTCGCCGTCTGGTTCTGGTGGCTCGGCCAGCCTCTGCTGTTCGCGATGACCTTGACCATAACCGTCTTCGTCATCGCCTGTCCCGATGCGCTCGGCCTCGCCACGCCCATGGCCGTCATGGTCGGCACTGGCCTTGGCGCTACAAACGGGATCCTCTTCAAGAATGCAGCCGCTCTCGAGGAGGCGACCAAGCTCAACGTAATCGTCTTCGACAAGACCGGCACGCTCACCATGGGGCAGCCCAAGGTCGTCGAAATCGTCCCGGCTGCCGGCGTTTCGCCCGACGAGGTTCTGCAGGTCGCAGCTGCCGTGGATCAAGGGTCGGATCACCCGCTTGCCGTTGCCATCGGCGAGCAGGCCAAGGGTATGAAGCTTCCCAAGGTCTCGGGCTTCCTCAATATCGAGGGCAAGGGTGCCAGCGCCGCCATTGGCAGAGCCAAGGTTTTCCTTGGCAACCGGCGACTTATGGAAGAGCAGAAGATCGATCTTCTGGCGCTTGGCGTCAGGGCCGAGACGCTCAAGGGCGAAGGCCGCACCGTCATCCATGTTGCACGGTCCGGCAAGCTGCTCGGGCTGATCGCGATCGCCGATACGCCGCGCCCGACAGCCATCGCAACGATTGCCAAACTGCACGAGCAGGGCGTTCGCGTGGCCATGCTCACGGGTGACAACGCCGGCACCGCCAAGCGCATCGCGGACATGCTCGGCATCGACATTGTGCTCGCCGACGTGTTGCCGGGCCAGAAGGCCGAAAAGATCAAGGAACTGCAGGGACAGGGCCTGAAGGTCGGCATGGTCGGAGATGGCGTCAATGACGCGCCGGCTCTGACACAGAGTGACGTGGGGTTCGCCATTGGTGCGGGCACCGACGTCGCCATCGAAAGCGCTGATATCGTGCTGATGAAGAGTGATCCTTACGATGTGGTCGGTGCGATGACACTCTCGCGTGCCACGCTGCGCAAGATGCACCAGAACCTGTGGTGGGCGGTGGGCTACAATCTCATCGCCTTCCCGATCGCGGCAGGCGTGTTCTACCCGTTCCTTTTGAGCCCCGAGCTTGCGGCGCTGGCAATGTCGGGCAGTTCTGCGCTTGTGGCCGTCAATGCGCTTTTGCTCAAGCGGACGAGGCTTGAGGGCATCCGTCCTGCCACCACATCGAGGGCCGAGGGGGTCGCACATGAGCACCCTAGAGGCGCACAGGCATGAGTGTGTCGATGCGGGCTGGCTTGCCTACGTCGCGATGGGTCCTGAGCGCCCTTCTCGGCCTTTGTCGTTGCGCTCGGCTACTGGATTGTCTTGCCGGTCCTGCCGATGATGATCGAGCGGCTTGCCGGCTCGGCAGACCCGACATTCATGCGCCGCAGATCGGCTTCTTGACCGCTGCCGAATCGTATGGCTGGTCCAGAAGGGCAATCATGCTCGCAAGCAGGTAACAGCCAAGGTGAGCATGCCGATCAGGACGGCATTCCACGTTAGTTATCCCAGCGCCTTCATGAGCCCGATCTGCTCGCGCTCCAGTGCAACGAGCCGGCTAAGTGTGAGATTGACCAGAAATGCCGACACCAAAAGGAAAATCGGTGGCAGCGTCCGGCTCATGTTGTTGAGCATATCGAGTTCGTGGTTCAGCCAGGCGTGCGAAGTGTGGTCCTTCCGGCCATAGGCCGCTCGGCCGCCATAGCGCTCGAGCATCGCGTCGAGGCGCATCATGACCTCACTCTCGGACGCGCCCCGCAGCAACTTCAACGAAACGGACGAGAACGCATCATCGAGGTCATAGGGGCGCGAATTGACGATTGTCGGGATCGCGCTGTCGCCCGAGTTCATCTATGCAGTCGGACCAAGCGATATCATGCCGGACGACCGCCGCTTCGGCCTCATCTGGATGTCGGAAAAAGCGCTCGCCAGCGTCCCTCTTGCCGGCAGCGTCCTGAAGATCATTCAGGAGAGCGAAGGAGTGGTCCAGGCGGGTGCACCGCTGATCGAAACAAGGCAGGGAGGCGGCGACGGACCACGGAGCGAGCGTGCCACGTCCTGGTCCTTCCACGCTCCAGTGGATGGGCATCGAACGCCGGTTCGAGAGCTACGTCGTGATGCGCTGTCCCTCTTCTGCCACCATTCCATCGATCGGGGACAACAACGACGCGATCTGTGAGGCGCTACTGCCCCCGAGCGGGTCTTGTCTGACTGTCCGGGCTCTCGGATGACGGGATCCGGCCGGCGCCAGCTAGGAACATGCGGACTGCCATGCGAACCTCCTGCTGTCGTCCGACAAGAAGATGTCCTCCAGTGTCGTAGATGACCAGCTTGGCACCCGGGATCTTGGCTGCAGCGAACTCAGCTGCCGGCAGGGTGTTAAACAGATCGTCGCGCGCAGAAATAATGATCATCGGCGCAGTGATTACTTCCAGCGGCAGTTCATGCAAGGCGGGGGTGCTGTCGATGTTGATCCCGGCGAAGCGCAGCGACAGCGGCTCGACACTCTCGACGATGCTCATGACGCGGTCCTGTTCGGCCGGAAGCGCAGCCGCAACCAGCGTCGGCGGAACGCCGAGGAAACGAACGAGCACTGACGGCGCGATCTTCTCAGCGGCCCACCAGGCGAAGTCGCCGCCGGCATTGACGGCCCAGAATGCGAACCTGTTGCCGCGGCTCGCTTCGATCGACACCGGACTGGTGGGCGAATAAAGGCCTGGGACGATCAGAACGAGAGCGGTGACCTTGTCCGGATGCCGGAGTGCCAGCTCGACCGCAGAACGCGCGCCTGCCGAAACGCCGACGACTATCGCTTCGGGAATGCCCAGTTTGGACAGCAACGCCGCGTGCGCATCGGCCTGCGCGGCTGGAGAGGTATCCTGCGGAACGGGGGTGCGCAGATACCCGAAGCGCGACGGCGCGATGATCCGAAAGCCCTCGCCCACAAGATCAGCCGCATTGGCAAGCCCTTGGTCAAAGCCGCCACCGGCCCCGTGGATCGATAGAAGCGCAGGACCCACTCCATTGTCGACGTATTCGATCGGACCTGCGTCGAGTTTAGCGACCACACTGCCTCGGCTGGCGGCGTTGCGTATACGGCTCAGCTGGGTTTCGTAAGCTAAGAAGGTCACAAAGACCGCGGCCGCGAGGGCGACAAATATGGCCAGCAGGAAACCACCAATTTGCCACATAAAAAAAGCTCCACAAAGCACGACCGAATATTAGCCTGTCTGGCTTGGAGGCAAGTTGATTTTCCCTGCTTCAAGTCGGATGCTGTGAACTTTGGATACGAAGACGGTCGAATATCGCCAAGACTTCTCCGGGTTGTGCATCGTTAATCCCAAAAGCCATCGACTCGCCCAACAGGCGTGAGCAGCAGGCCCTTGTACAGCAATGACCGGAGCCGCTGCCTCTTACGTGAGGCTGACGCAGTCGAGAGGTTCGCCCGCCCGCTGATCATCGTCCTCAATTGATGCGCATCAAAGCCAGTTGAATGCAGCCCTGGTACTTCGACACAAGCAGTCGGAAAGGGTGTTGGGCGGCTACGCTCACAACCGCTGCCGTGAATGGGTGTTAGCCGCTCCCTCCTAAAACAGGGGGCGATCAGCCGATTGCTTCGAACTGGCGCGACAGCGAAGCGTCGATGACAGCACCAATGCCAAGCAACGGGAGTTCGGGATGGCGAAGAGAACAGACAATATCGAGGTTGGCATGGATGTGGCTGTGAGGTGCCGCGTCCTCGAGACTTGGCAGGATGATCTAGGGGATCAGTGGGCGACCGTGCTGATTGAGGGCTATGACCTTCCGGTCACGCTGAAGGCTGTCCACTTCTTCCCGTTGGACGACCACGACCAGCACTTGCCAGCGGCTCGTCCCTGAGTTTCACCCCGGACCCGGCCAGCATCCACGTGAGGCGGTTAGTCGAGGCAAAGCCCCGATAGAGCCTCCAGTCCAGCCAGTCGCGCGATCAGACACATCACAGAGGCGCTGGACTTCGATGGTTGCTTGAAGATCTGCTGAAGGATTTGAAGGCCCGTCTTGTGATCGGAACTTGCTGGATTGAATACATGTCGGCGCGGTTGCCCCGACTCCAACACGGAAGTTCCACCCCTCGTGGACTGCTTGACCGACATGGGTCCAGCCAAATTGATCCGGCTCAATGCGACAGTCTTCCCGTCGGCCAGAATGGCAAGCCAGATTGAAGGATCTCCGCATGACCCACACTTCATTTCGAGCGCTGGACTTATCGGGGGAGCCCGTGGCGGAACGAAAAAGAGCGGCTTCCTCATTTGCGTCCGGAATAGCTTTGGGCGCAAGCTTGGCGTCGATATCACCAAGGCGATCGAAGCGGCTTGCCCGCCACGTATTGTCTGGCGAAGTGGTCCACCTCCGACACCTCTGGCCGGTGGGTTGAACGATGTTCCACGATCGTCGGGAGGCGGGGCAGAGGCTTGCCATCGAGCTGATGAAACTCCAGTTGCACCAACCTGTCATTCTGGCCCTGCCGCGCGGTGGCGTTCCTGTTGCCGCTGAAGTGGCCAAAGTCCTGAAGGCGCCGCTTGACCTCATCATCGTGCGCAAGGTGGGCGCGCCGGGCAATTGCGAGTTTTCAAGAAAAGCTGGCAACTGCGCCGCCGGATATTTCAATAATCGTTCTCTCGGCCGATATTCTCCAAAGCTGTCAACCTCGCACTTTTGGTTCTCAGGTATAGAGGTGAACAATTTCAATGGTTTCGTGATAGCGGGACCATGCGAAGTTTAGCAGGTCATTCGCTAGGCGATACGAATATGGCCCTCTTGGGCAGTCCCGGCCTGCGAAGGTGAAATGGCCGCGACGGGCCAGCATCGGCCATTGCTGAGCAGATACATTTAATGTCGTGTGCGGGGCCGAAAGCGGTCTGACAGGTTTCGAAAGTAATCGGCGATAGCCGCCCTGCTTCCACGCTAAGCCAGTTAGCCCCTTGCGCCATACCGCGGATTCTCAGATGCATGGGCTAGAGCGATTCCGCCTAGGAGTGGTGGCTTATGAAAATTCGGTATGCCGACGTCGAAATGAGCCAGGTGGACGTCCTCTTCCGCGACCGGGTCAGGGAGCGATCTCGACAACTTTCTGGTTGAGGAGCTCTTCGCATCCCCGGCCTTCCTTACATGGATGGTGTCGAAGGTTGGGAACTCCTTTTCGGCGCCGATGAGCCAACACGTGTTGCTGCAGAAGTCGCCGCCCCGCGAGAACGATCGCCGTCAGACCGACGTGCGGATCGGCTGGTTCGACGATGATCAGACGCTCCGGGCCTGCGTCTTAATCGAAAGCAAGGTCACGGCTGATTTCCAAGCCGGTCAGGCGCAGGCGTATGCTGCAGAACTGGCGGTTCTGCGCGAGCGCCTTGGAAGGAAGGTAGCCACTGCGCTCCTCGTCGCGCCAGCGGCCCGGCTGGCAACGCTCGCCCACAATGGTTCGTTCAAAGGCAGGCGGCTGCCTATACCACAATTATTACAACTGTTCCCACGAAACGCCCTCCCCGCTAGGTACGGCAATTAGGCTGCCGATCACGAGCAGCGTTCCCCCGTCGCCCATGCGCGGTTGGGCATCTACCCAATGCCTCAAAAGGATCGTCAACAATCCGGCCGCCACAGCCAAGACTATCATGGCAACAATTTTGCTCCAGTCGCTCAATTTGGCCTCCCAGCTCGTTCGGCGTGTCTCGCGCTCTGCGCTCCGGGGACCAGCCCTTGGTGCGCCACTTTGATCCAGCTCATGGCTTCAGGCCAACGCTATCTGCCAAAGAGCGACGCCAGCAAGTACCAGCCCTGCAACGCCTTCGATGCTTCGAGAGATCGCATCAAACAACCGCGGCCGGCTCTCAAAAAAATGTACCAGCCGTTCGCGAAACAGGATCGACAGAACGGCGACTGTGGATAGTGTCAGCGCCACCCCGGCCATCATGGTGAGGGCAAACAGGATGCCCGCGACCGGAACGCCCCTGGAGATGGCGAAGGTCATCACGAACAGCGTGAGCGGGCACGGGATCAGGCCGGCCATGATGCCGACCGCCTCGCCTTCATGCTTGTGGTGGTGGCCGTGCCTTAATGCGCGCCCTATCATCCACAGGCCGATCAGACCGAGCAGCCCGCGGCTGACGTCCTCGAGCAGCGGCGCGCGGCCGACGCTGCCGAGGGCGATCGAGACTAGCGGCAGGGAGAGGACGGCAATTACCACGGCAATCGTCACGTGGGTGACGGATAAAGTAGTCGATACGAGAAGGCCGCGCGAGACCTTCGCATCCGATCCGGCGAGATAGGTCGCCAGCACCGCCTTACTGTGGCCTGGCGTCAGTGCGTGCGCGGCGCCGAAGAGCACGCCCATCGGCAGGAACGCCATGAACCCCAGCCAATCACCGCCGGCTGACAGCAACTTGATCTGCTCGGCAAGCGCCAGATAGATCGTGCGCTGGAATTCGACGAGGATCTGGAACATTGAGCGAGCCGATCCCTCACGCGCAAGTCAGTTCGAGGCGTGTGGCGAAAATCTTGCCGAGATCGGTGCCGGTCGGATCGCTGAAGAACGCATCTGTCAGACTTTTCTGGTTCTGCGCGATCGCCGTGTCCGGATCGGGACGCACGACGGCGCGTGCGCAGCCTTGCGGCAGGCCGGCCACCGCAAGTTTGTCGTCGTCGGTGAAATCAATCGCCGTGTAGAAAGTCGGATCATAGACGCCAATGCTGACCTTGCCGGCAAGCGGCAGTGTCTCTTTCGGCTGCGTCTCGAACTGGATGACGAGTTGATTGTTCTCATAACTGGTGACGAACCTGGCCGGCGGCGTCATCGCCACGTCCTCGCCATCCACTGTGACCATTTGAAAGTAATTGTACTCGGCAAGCGAGGCGTGGATGGTGAGAGCGGCGGCGTCGAGTTCCTTTGCCTCGAGCACGAGATCGGCGTTCTTGTCGAACTCCATCAGCACCGTCGAGGAAAAGAGCTCGTCGAACCGCCACAGATGCTTGAGCGACTTGACCGACTTGTCGGGGCCGACCGTCAGGTCCAGCCGCGCCTCTGCGAAAACGTGAGGATGGGCGCCAGCCGCAACGCTGGAAGCAAGCAGGAGCGCCGAGCCAAAAATCGTTCCGGTCAGTCGCATTTGCGCTGGCTTTTCGTTTGTCGTTTCACGCCAGCCGACTGATCTGGCAGCGCAAGCAGGCCAAATTGGGACGCGACCGGAAGCCTTTCAGTCATCGACGATCGAACTTGCAATGATGGCGTCCGGTGCGCCCCGAGCGGCCGGCGACGTCAAATGCACGAGTTGCTTGCGATTGCCCGCGATCAGTATGAACAGCCGGGAAACCTGCCTGCCCTTCCTCTCCTCGCCGATCTTCTCGGCGTCGGTGCGGTCAAAGAACCGCTTTTCAAATTCTGCGCGATCGACATCGAAGAGCTTGACCGAGCAGGTCTGGACGGACCTGCCGTCCATGGTCGCCCTGGTCACCGCGACCATCGTTCCGGCTGGTAGGTCCTTGCCGCCGACCTGCCATCCACGGAACTCTTTCATGGCAGCGACAGGAGCAAGTGCCTCGCCATCGGAGAGCGGCTTCCATCCACGGGTCTTTGCCAATGTCTCGGTTCGTTCGAAGTCTGGGCCGTGCGCCAGGCATGTTTCGTGGAAGGCATTGAGCGCCCGGTCGACGGTATCGGCATGCGCAAGCGGCGATGCCAACCACACGGCCGCGAGCGTCATGGAAAAGACGGGCTTGGGCATTCTTGGACCCGGGTATCGAAGCAGGCCGGTATAGCCAGTCCAGCAAGATAACGCCCGGGCGGCTGCGAACGCAACGCGGCCCAGCCCGCCCTGTCTTCTGGCAGCGTCCTCGGTCCGATCGCCCCCGCATGCGGCGATCAGCCAGGCTGGACCTTGTCGGTCGTTGCGCGAACATAGTTCAGGTTCATGGTCCCAACGGCGCCGATGTCGCTCACCTTGAACCCGCGCTGGGCCAATAGCGCGCCGACCGCATTCATGTCGATATGTCCATGCCGGTGGAGCCTCGGCATTCTGGATTCGCGTAGCGGCCTGCCGAAGTCGATCAGCAGCAGCCGGCCTCCGGGCTTCAGAACGCGCCCGGCTTCCCGGACGAAGGCCGATCGAACGGGCAGCGACAGATGGTGCAGCATGAGCGTGCCGATCACGATATCGAATTGCCCATCCTTGAAAGGAAGTTCCTGAGCAATCGCCTTGACGAAGGTCAGGTCGAGACCCGCCCGCGCAGCCTTGACGCGTGCCCTTTCGACCATCTCGGCCGAAGCGTCGACGCCCGTGACGCGACCATCCGTGCCGACAAGGGGCCTTGCGGCAATGGCAAGCGTGCCGGTTCCGCAGGCGACATCGAGCACGGCTTCGCCGGACTGGAGCGCTGCCAGGCGAAGCATAGAGTGGCGAAACCGGCCCTCGCGGCCGAAGGTCAGAACGCGCGCAAGCAGGTGATAGCCTGCCGCCCTGTGCAGGACGATGCCGATGCCCTTGACGCTGCCGGCATGCGCTCCGTTGCCGGCGGACCGCTTGTGGCGAAGTCCGCCCCAGCGCCACGGCCACGATCACTGCCAGAATGAGACCGTGGATCGTAGCCGTCCAGGCACCGGCATTGAGATAGCCGGCCCCGAATTGAAGCATCAGCAGGGAACCCGCGACCAGCGACAGTTTGACAACTACGGCAAGCGCGATAACGCCCTTGCGGGAATGCTGTGCGTCGCCGGCCCGATGACCAAATTGGTGCATGAATTTTTTGCCGCCTCTCTATTTCGGTGTGCTCAAATGATCATTCAGCTTCTGGACTTGGCGTATCATACTGGACACAGTGTCTGGAAAAGCTGTTGAGAGACACCGGACCGCTGAATGTCCGGAACCGCACGCGGCAGGGCGCAGTGACCATGAAAATTGAGCGGACCGACGACAGGGGCACGATCGACCGGCGCGTCGCGCGCGCACGCGCGCCCTGCTGCAGGACGCGCTGATTGCCCTGATTCCCGAGCGCGGCTACGCGGCACTCACCGTGGAGGACATCTGCCAGAAGGCTGATGTCGGCAGGTCGACCTTCTACACCCATTACGCCGGCAAGGACCAACTGCGCGGTGCGACCCTGGAGGCGCATCTGCAGTCGCTGAACAGGCGCATGTCGGAAAGGGAGCAGGCAAACCGCCGCCTGTTCGAATTCAGCCTGCCGATGTTCGAGCACGCGCAGGCCTTCCAATCGGTGCACCACGCGCTGCTTTTGAGCAGCGGCGATACGATCCACGACCAGTTGCGCGAACGGATCCGACGCGCCGTGCGAACCGAACACACCTCCTGCATGCCAGTCGGGAGGCCGACTGCACAGCCTAGACCAAACCCGTGGCGACGCCGTAAAGAACACCCAATATCGAACAGGTCGCGAGGACCTGGATCATGCCGACCTTGAAACGGAATACCGCCAGCAGCGCGACGAGCGTCAGCACCAGCGACGGGATATTGATGGAGTTGAGCACCGGCACGTCTAGCGTCATGCCCAGCCAGCTCAAGTCATGCAGTTCGCGGAACAACACATGAAGCGCGAACCATACCGCCAGGTTTAGGATCACACCAACCACCGCTGCAGTGATGGCAGCCAGCGCTGCGGACAAGGCCTTGTTGCTGCGCATGGTCTCCATGAACGGCGCGCCTAGGAATATCCATAGGAAGCACGGGATGAAGGTTACCCACGTTGTCAGAAGACCGCCGAGTGTTCCGGCTACCAGCGGGGTAAGCACACCTGGCGCACGGTAGGCCCCCATGAAGCCGACGAATTGGGTGACCATGATGAGTGGACCAGGCGTAGTCTCGGCCATACCGAGACCGTCAAGCATCTCTCCTGGCTTCAGCCAGCCATAGTGCTCCACACCCTGCTGAGCGACATAGGCGAGGACTGCGTAGGCGCCGCCGAAGGTGACCATCGCCATCTTGGAGAAGAAGATCGCGATATCGGTGAAGACGTTGCCCTGCCCTAGGAATGCAAGCAGCGCGAGGACCGGGACCAGCCATAGCAGTAATCCCACTCCGGCAACTTTGAACCCCCACCCGGCGGAGGGCCGTGCATGAGCCGGTATCCCTTCGCCAAGCGCCGAGTCGGCATCATCGACCTGCGTGCCGGCAAACTTGCCATGTCCGTTGCCCGATTTGAAAGCAGCCCAGCCTGCCCTGCCGCCGACGTAACCGATCACAGCCGCGGCCAGGATGACCACCGGAAACGGCGCCTTGAAGAAGAACAGGGCAATGAAGGCGGCGGCGGCGAGGCCTACCATCACATTGTTCCTGAGCGCCCGCCTGCCGATCCGCAGGACCGCTTCAAGCACAATGGCCAGAACTGCCGCCTTAAGGCCGAAGAAGAGCGCCTGAACGGCGCCGACGTTGCCGAAAATCGCGTAGATCCAGCTCAGGACCATTATCGCGATTGCCCCGGGCAGGACGAACAGGGTGCCGGCAACGAGGCCGCCTTTGGTCTTGTGCATGAGCCAGCCGATATAGATCGCCAATTGCTGCGCCTCAGGACCGGGCAGCAGCGTGCAGTAGTTGAGCGCATGCAGGAATCGGGTCTCGCCGATCCAGCGCTTTTCCTCGACGATGATCCGATGCATCATGGCGATCTGGCCCGCCGGCCCACCGAAACTGAGCATTGCCACACGAGCCCATACGCGCATGGCTGCAGCAAACGAAACGCCGTGGTCGTGAGTCCCGGCTGAAGAGGGCGTCGTCGCGACGGTCTGCTCCAGATTGGCCATTGCTTGCGTCCTTTCGGTCATCCGCGTTTCTTGCCGAAATACTGATAGAGGTTGTCGAAGACAGGAGCGCCCTGCGCGATCCGTTGCTCGTCGCTCTTGTTCGCCATGGCGATGCCGGCGATCAGGCTAGCAATGCCTGTCGCCTCTTCGCGACCGAACTTGTTGTCCTTGAGATCGATGTCATGGACGATCTCGGCGATGGCCTGCAGCGCCGGGTCGTTGATGGCGGCGCGGGCAAGCAGAACTTCGAAGCTGCAGCGATCGCCCTCATGCGTGATTTCGCCTTCAAACATGTCGAAGCGCAATTCCCCCTCCTTTGGCACGTATCCCTTGCCCGCCACGAAGCGGATGATCGCATCGGCGTCGATGAAACGACGGATCAGCCAGCTGCAAGCAATACGGTCGACATGCACGTCCCGGCGCGTGACCCAGATCCGGCCTTTGAGCTCGGCCGGGTCAGCCGCCTTCTTGGGCTCGTCGGTCATGCCGTCGTCCTTTGCAATCTGTGCCTCGAGTTCGGCGATCAAACCCTCGGCGGTGAGGCGAACGCTGGCGCCGAAAAAGTCGATCGTCACCACTTCAGCGAGCCGCTTGCGCAAGCGACCCAGTTGCGAACGTGCCTCGGCATCCTTTTCCGATGTCGCGTCGGCCCCAATCGCTGCAGCCAGTTCGCGCGCTTCCCCAGCGACCCCCGCATAGTCGGCATCACGGGCTGCGTCGAACAGCGCCCGCACCTGGGCGTCCGACAAACCATCGACGAGGCGCGCCTCGCACATCATGGCCTCGCCGCCGCCAGCGACGATCTCCTTCAGAAGCCATTCGAAATCCTCCTGCATCTCGGCATTGGCCGGCAGGGCATAAACGGTGCTTTTGACTGCGACCGCGCCGATGCCTTGCAACCGTCGCCAAATTTTCACCCGGAAGTAGGCGGGCTTGCTTGGCAGTTGATGGATCAGAAGCAGCCAGCGCTGCTCCTGCGGTTGCCCCTCATTCATAAATGAAACCGTATCACGAACAAAGTGAAATGCAACACTTGTATCATTTTTCGTTTGAGCATAGCCTTCGCTTCCTCGCGGATGGGCCGTGCCGCCGAGCGAGAGAACCCGATGCCACACCGGATCATGCCGCTACCGTTCAAGCCGCCCAGGCTCGTCGGCTTGTCCGAACGGTTGTTGGCCAGCCACTACGAAAACAATTACGGAGGTGCCGTTCGCCGCCTCAACGCCATCGAACGGCGGCTCGACGAACTCGATTGGAGCACGGCGCCCGTCTTCGACATCAACGGGTTGAAGCGCGAGGAGTTGGTTGCCACCAATTCAGCGATCCTCCACGAAATCTATTTTGATGGGCTGGGTGGCACCGGCGATGCCGGTGGCGATCTCGCCGCCGCGCTGGAGCGCGACTTCGGCAGTGTAGCGAACTGGCGCGCCAGGTTCATGGCATGCGCAAAGGCGCAAGCCGGCGGTTCTGGATGGACCTTGCTGACCTGGTCGGAGCGTCGCGACCGGCTGACGATCCAATGGGCGGCGGACCACACCAACTGCCTCGCTGGCGGCATACCGATCCTCGCGCTCGACATGTACGAACACGCCTATCATCTCGATTTCGGCGCGAAGGCCGGTGCCTATGTAGACGCCTTCATGAAGAACATCCATTGGGATCGGGTCGCTCTCCGCCATCAGCGAGCGGTTGCGCAACGCGATCCCGCAGCTAGGGCTGAGTCGGTTGAAAGGATTCCGGCAGTCGGGCCGGAGGAGTTGCGCGCGCGCCTCGATCGGGGAGAAGATCTCGTTCTGCTCGACGTGTGCCTAGCCGAGGATCTGGCAAAGCGCAGCGATATGCTGCCGGGAGCCAAGGTCCGCGCACCCGAAAAGATTGCCGATTGGGCGGAGGAGGTGCCGAAAGACAGGCCGGTGATCGTCTATTGCCTCTATGGCTTCCAGGTCAGCGGCGACGCCGTCGCCGAACTGCGCCGCCGCGGCGTCTATGCAAGTGCACTTTCAGGCGGCGTCGCCGCCTGGCATGCGATCGGCGCGCCAACCGTCCCCCTGGTGATGAGCGAAGAAAGGATTTCATCATGAAATGGGTTACTCGCGAACGTCCGGTCATCGACCGCATTGCCTGCCCCTGGCTGATTGCGCGCTTCATCGACAAGGAGCCGGAGTTTCTCTTTGTGGCGCCGGATCAGGTGATCCATGTTGCCGAGGAAACCGGCGCGACGCCCTATGACGTGCCCGGCGTCGAGTTCACGCATGTCGGCGACGGCTGCAGCTTCGACACCTTCGTCTCGAAATATGGCCTCGAGCGCGACCCGGCGATCGTGACCATTGCCGCAATCGTGCGCGGTGCCGACACCGACCGGCACGATCTCACGCCACAGTCGGCAGGACTACTCGCGATCTCCATGGGTCTGCGTGATGTGACACCCGACGATCACGAGGTGCTGAAGCACGGCTTCGTCATCTATGACGCACTCTACGCCTGGGCCTCGCGCCGCAAAGCGGAGACCCACAGCTGGCCACCCGCGCCGAAGCCGGCGGCCGCATGACAGATCGGGCAATGGGGCAGATCACAAGGAGATATCCCATGCATGCAAAACTCATGATCGGTGCAATCTCGATTGCAATGTCAGCGTCGCTCCAGCCCGCCGCCGCGGCTCCCGATTGGCAAATGGTTGCAAAGACACTCGGCAAATCCGGAACCGAAATGCCTGATGGCGTCTACAGGGTCGGCCTGCCGCGAACCGACCTGAAGGTATCGCTTGACGGCGTAGCCGTTAAGCCTGGCTTTGCCCTTGGTGGCTGGGTCGCGTTCGAACCGATGGGAAACAAGGTCATGGTCATGGGTGATATCGTCCTGACGCAAGACGAAGTGAACCCCGTCATGAAGAAGCTTGAAGAAAGTGGCATCGAGATCACCGCGTTGCACAACCATCTGCTGCGCGCAGAACCGATGACCCTTTACATGCACGTCCTGGGTCAGGGTGATCCCGTGACGCTGGCGGCGGCTCTTCATGCCGGGCTGGCGCTGAGCAAGACGCCAATGGTGAATGCCACGCCCGCTGCGACACAGCCGCAGATCGCGTTCGACACGGCCGCCGTCGAGCAGGCCATCGGTCGCAAGGGCAAGGCCAACGGCGGCATCTACCAATTCACCATCGCGCGAGCCGAAACGATCACCGACGGCGGTATGACGGTTCCTGCGTCCATGGGCAGCGCCATAGGCATAAACTTCCAGCCAACCGGAGGGGACAAGGCTGCGATCACAGGCGATTTCGTCCTCATCGCGTCGGAGGTCAACCCCGTGCTGCGTGCTCTGCGCGAGAACGGCATCGAGGTAACGGCTTTGCATAGTCACATGCTGGATGAGCAGCCGCGACTCTTCTTCATGCACTTCTGGGCGAACGACGACGCCGTCAAGTTGGCGCGTGGCCTCAAGGCGGCTCTGGACAAGATGAACCTTGCCAATAGTTAGCCTGGAACCACACGGGGATGTGGATCAGAGGCGAGGCCGCATGCTGTGACCTTGCCCTGGCCTTCTCTGCCGACCTGTCAGATCACGTTCAGCGTGACGGCGGCAAGAATGAGATAGCGGCCGGCTTTCGCCATCGTGACGATCGCAACGAAACTCCAGAGCGGCTCGCGCAGCACTCCGGCCACCACCGTCAGCGGGTCGCCGATGACGGGGACCCAGCTCAGCAACAGGCTCCATCGTCCATAGCGGCGGTAGCGCGTCGCGGCGTGGTCGAGCGCGGCAGACTTAACTGGAAACCATTTGCAGTCGCGAAAGCGGTCGATGCCGCGGCCAAGCAGCCAGTTGACCACCGAGCCCAGCACGTTGCCGACGGTCGCGACGAGGATCAGCGCTGCCGGTGAGTGGCTGCCGGCCACCAGCAGGCCGGCCAGCACCGCTTCCGATTGCAGCGGCAACACGGTCGCGGCTGCGAACGCGGTTAGGAAAAGTCCGCCACAGGCGGCAAGGTCCCCGAGCATCGCAGCCGGTCAGCTCGCCTTTGGCCATTTTGGATGCTGATCGTCGACGACATAGCCATGCGAATGCTCGAACCCCGTTTCGGTCCATACGGCGTCCTCGAGATGCGAATGCCCATCGGGCAGATCGTCATGGGTGTGGGTGAGGACATCGGGATCATGACGCGGCCACAACCACATCGCTGCGAAGAGTGCGGCGGCGCCGATCACGCCAAGGAGGATGAAAGTGAAGGACAGGCCCATCGCGGCGCCGACGCGCCCGGCGATCGGATAAGTGATCAGCCAGCAGGCGTGCGAAAGCGCGAACTGCGCCGCAAACAGCGCCGGCCGGTCGACGGGATTGGCCGAGCGCTTGATAAGCCGTCCGGACGGCGTCTGCGCAAGTGAGTAGCCGAGCCCAAGCACAAACCAGAGCGGCAAAAGCAGCTCATAAGTGGAAGCGAGCGGACCGACGAACACGCCGGCGACCAGTATCCCCGCGCCCCAAAGCATCGCCACCCGGTCGGGGATGCTCTCCAGCAGCCTTGGCAGAACGAGAGCTGCAATCATTGAGCCACCGCCAAAGGCTGCAAGCGCAAGTGCCGTGTCGCTCTGGGAAAGCCCGAATTTCGCCTGCACCAGCACGACGGTGTTGACGATCACCATGGCGCTGGCGGCGGCGACGGCAAGGTTGAGCGCCAGAAGGCCGCGCAGTCTCGGCGTCGCCAGATAGATGCGGATGCCGCGCGTTGTGCGTTCATAGATGCCGCGCGGTTCAGACGGCTGCGGGCTTGGCAGCACCACGGACACGACCAGCACCGCGGATCCCAGGAAGCCGATCACCGCGCCAGCAAACAGGCTGTGGAAGCTGACAACGGAAAGCAGGGCCGCCGCCAGCATCGGACTGATGACGCTCTCCAGATCGTAGGCCAGCCGTGAAAGCGACAGCGCCCGCGTGTAGTCCTTCTCGTCGGGCAGCACGTCGGGGATCGACGCCTGGAACGTCGGCGTGAAGCCCGCTGAGGCCGCCTGCAGGACAAAAATCAATACATAGATCTGCCAGACCTCGGTGACGAAGGGCAGGAAGACGGCGACCGCGGCCCGCACCAGATCCAGCGATACAAGCATGGTGCGGCGCGGCAGGCGCTCGGCGAAAGCCGCCGCCACGGGCGCCACGCCGACATAGGCCATCATCTTGATCGCCAGCGCAGTGCCCAGCACGGCACCGGCATCGGCGCCGGCAAGATCATAGGCCAACAGCCCGAGCGCCACGGTAGCGAGGCCAGTGCCGATGAGCGCGATGACCTGCGCCAGAAACAGGTGCCGATACGTACGGTCGGCGAGGACTTCCAGCATGATGTCTGTCTTCTCGGGTGCTTGGGCAGCGCAAGGTGCCGCGCCAGTCGAGGGATCAGTGATGGTGGCCCTCCGGCTCAACCATCTTGAACGGCAGGATCTGTTCCCTGCCCTTCGCGGTTAGAATCAGCCTCGCCGCGAACTCATGCGGCTCGGCGGGGGCGACGCTGCTTTCGAGCCGGTGGTGATCGCCCGCGACGGGTCCGAGCGGCAGCGTCTCGGGTCCCCCGGGCCGGTCGATGATCACGGTTGCCCCGAGGTCGTCGGCATGGCTGTCGATGGTGAGACGCAGGCGCTCGCCTGCGGGCGTGTCGACGATTTCAAGCGTGCCGGTTGCCATATCGCAGGCGACCTTGAACGGGTCGGGTGCGTGGTGGGCATGGCCGGTATTTGCAGCCAAAGGTCCGCCCTCGCCTTCCAGGCGGATGTTCGCTTCCGAGAGGGCCGGCAGGTGGTCGAACAACTCCTCCCTCAGGGCATCGGTGATGCCGACCACTTCCTTCGCGGTCGCGGTGTCGGCCACCTTGATGGCGATGTCGGCATGAAGGCGATGGCCGATCCAGCGCGCCTGAACCAAGGCGACCCGCTCGATGCCCCGCACATGCCCGGCGGCATGATGGATCTCATCGACGATGCCGGGCTCGACGCCATCGAGCATGCGCGTAAGCACCGCCTTTGACGACTGCCAGACGATGGCGAAGATCGCCACCGTGATCAAAAGGCCGATGATCGGGTCGGCAAGCGGAAACCCGAGCCAAACGCCAATGGCCCCAAGCACCACCGCAAGGCTGGTGAAGCCGTCGGTGCGGGCATGATAGCCGTCGGCGATCAGCGCAGCACTGTTGATTTCGCGGCCGACGCGGATGCGGAACACGGCGACAGCCTCATTGCCAACGAAGCCGATCAGGCCGGCGGCCGCTACCCAGCCGAGGAAAGCGATGGGTTTGGGGTTGACCAATCTGTCGATCGCCTCATAGCCGGCGACGATGGCGCTGAACAGGATGATCAGGACGATAACGATGCCGGCCAGGTCCTCGACGCGGCCAAGGCCGTAGGTGAAGGTCTTGCTCGGCTTGCGCCTCGCCAGCATGAAGGCGATCCACAGCGGGATGGCGGTGACCGCGTCGCCGACATTGTGGATGGTGTCGGCAAGCAGCGCCACGCTACCCGAGAGGAATACGATGACCAGTTGCAGCACCGCTGTGATGGCTAGCAGGACGAACGCCCATTTGATCGCCCAGATGCCACGTGTGGTCGTCGCGATGGTGGGATCGACCACGCCGTGCGTGTGGCCGTGTCCGCCCTCGGCACGGTCATGGCCATGCCCGCCGAAGCCCTGGCTTCCAGGGCTGATGCCGAACCAATCGCGTATGCTGTCCATCATGGCGAGGCCTCAAAATTCCTTGCTCAAAGATATTTGGTGATGTCCTTGAACTCGTCGATCGAGCGCCTCTGCTCACGCGGGAGCGGACCCACGACATCCTCTAGGCAGTGGTTGAGATGGTCCTGGATGAGCGTCTTCTTGGCTTGGCATATGGCCTTCTCGACGGCGTGAAGCTGCTGGGCGATATCGATGCAAGGTCGGCCCGTTTCGATCATCTCTATGACGCCTCGTAGATGGCCATCGGCGCGTTTCAGACGTTTGATAATATCGGGATGTGTCTCGTGGACATGGGGGGGTCTATTCATGAGAAGGTCCTATCCCCCTGGAGAGCATCGTGTCAACGACAGGAGGCGTATTCAGCCCGCCAATGTTGCTCCGCCTTCATCAGAGCCCGCGGCTATTTTTGGTTCCCAGCGCGGTCGGCGTCAGATATAATCGCAGGACTGACTTGATAGGCGTCCGGCGAGCATCCACTCTTCGTGAGAAGGTGCTTGAAAGTGCCAAGCAAGAGCGCACGAACTGGCCGCACTTGTAGCAACCAACGAACTTGGCAGGAAGGCCCGACTGAAGTGCTAAGATTTCAAAAAAGTTGGTCCGGCCTACGAGTGATATTCAGGGACAACGCGAGCTATTTGAATTTTTTGCTCGCGGCTTCCTTGAGTAGGCCCTCATATCCAAGGCTGCTCGCTGAAACTGTAACCGCCAGTAGCGGCTCGATCGGCCTCTGGCGTCGGCGACCGTCCGCCTGACTCCCCCTTGAACCCTACCTCGTGCCCGCACCTGCCCGAGTCGGCTCAGCATTTTGCGACCATTAGAATCCCTCACGCGAAAGGTTCGCGAGGTCCACGTCTGACAACCCTTCGATTCCCAAAGCAGGAAGAATATCATTATCTGCCTTGAGATCGCGACCATAAGCCGCCGACAATATGGAAACTCCAGACTCGTGGAGTATCGCCGGTTTCCCCGTTATCTTCCCCAGTAGTACGGTCGGCAGCAGTCCGAACGGAACATCCTCGAGAATATAGCGGCTTTCGATGGTTGTCGGGCCAAAGCCGCCACGGCCCTGGCGGTCCATCTCCTGGTTCATCTCCGAAACGGTTCCCAGCGGGACATGGAACGACAATGAAAAATGCTCTTTGACGGTACGAACCGCGATACCAAAATGGCTGGCGATGGCGAGCCGTTCGGCATCCAGAGCCTCGATAAGGCGGCCCACGGCAGGGGTGACGTTTCCCCCCTGGCTCCATTGCTCGGCCTTTTCCATGCGTGTCAGATTAAGAAGCGCAATTCCTAGATGATTTTGCGGATTGAGGTTGCTGAGCGCGATCGCAAGCATACCGTCGCGCTTGACGAAACGATCGCCGAACAAGGTCGCGCAAAGCTCGTGTCCTTGATCCTGATAACTGAAAGGCAGCGTCGCAACGTCAAGCTTCTGGCGAATGGTGGTGACATGGACTTCGGTTGGTCCGAGTTGGCGGCCGGTCAGTAGTGTTGTGCCCCAAACGACGATCGGCAACCTGACCTTGCGCTCCGCCAAC
This sequence comes from Mesorhizobium sp. M0522, assembly GCF_040321085.1. Taxonomy (NCBI): domain Bacteria; kingdom Pseudomonadati; phylum Pseudomonadota; class Alphaproteobacteria; order Hyphomicrobiales; family Phyllobacteriaceae; genus Mesorhizobium; species Mesorhizobium sp. M0522. The sequence continues at coordinate 38,485 of NZ_JAMYQW010000025.1, read as the reverse complement.
CGCTTGGAGAGATAAAGCGCCGAGAACGAACAATGCGAACTGATGATGACCGGGATTCCATCAATGAGATGGGGGACGGCGGCATCCATCACCATCTTGTGGCCGTAAGCCGGAAGCGCAATCATCACCACGTCCGCGTTGGCGACGGCATCCTTACAATCCCTGGCAATGCGCATCGGTGCCGTCGCCGCGATGTCCCCCGTCGCTTTTAACAATTCGCCGCCAGCTAAAGCCCTGGTGCGCAGTCCCGACGGTGACCAAAGCATTGGCGAATGTCCTGATCCTGCCAAATAGGCGGCAAGGCCATAACCAATTGCTCCGGCGCCCAGAATACTCACGCGCATAATATTCCTCCTGTTGCAGGCTTTGTGGTTCGAGAATCCTTGCCGTCGTCACACATGAAAGTTTTCATCAGGAGGTTCCGCAGGCCGGAGTCGCGTCTGACGTCCTCGGCCGCTTCCCGATCGGGATTCCGGCTCTGAAGCCGGCCAAATGCACAAAGCCGTAACGAACATTAGTTTCCGCTTGACATATATCAAAAACGAATGAGACGATGTCAATCATACGGATTGCGCATGAAGGAGACCATGGAAACCCGAGACCTTCAGACGTTCCTTGCGGTTGCCGCCAGCGGCAGCATCACCAAGGCGGCTGACATGCTCGGGCGGTCCCAGCCTGCGGTGACACGCACCATTCAGGATCTCGAGGCCGAGCTTGGCTTCGAATTGCTGCATCGGATCGGTCGACGGGTGCAGTTGTCTGAAGAGGGAGTGGCCTTCGAGGAAGAAGCGCGACGCCTGCTGATGTCCTTCACCGAACTCGCAGCACGTGCCAAGATGATCGCCGCCGGCAGGGGGCGAATCCTGCAGATTGTCACAACCTCTGCGATCGGCACCGGCTTGATCCCGACGGCGCTGGCTGAGCTCCAGGGTGCGGAGCTTCCGCACGAGACGCATCTCGGGCAGTTTCTTCCCTCGATCGTCGCCCAGGAAGTGCGCAGCGGACGCGCCGAAATCGGATTTTCAAGCCTGCCGCTCGATACGCCCGGTCTGGATGTCCTGCGGCTCTATTCGGCGCCTGATGTCGCTGCCGTGCGGGAGGACGATCCGCTGGCTGAACTTGACGTGGTTCCGCTTTCGGGTTTTGCCGGGCGCCGCGTCGCCACGCTGCTCAATCCGCTGCGTTTTCAGTTGCACGTCGCTAAAGCGCTGGCGGCTCGCGGCATCGACACCGGCCCAGTGATCCGGACCAATACTGCCTATGGTGCGTTGCAGATCGTGCGTCAGACTGGGGTTGCCGCTGTCATCGATCCCCTCACGGCATACGGCGTGCCCCTGCCCGGTGTCGTTATTCGCCCTCTCGACGTAACCGTTCTCTTTTATTGGGGCGTTGTGGCTGCCGCAAACCGTCCCCTTCGCCCAGTTGCGCAGGCGTTGATGGATGCGGTCGAAGCGGTGGCTGAACGGTCAATTGCCGGTTTCAGGAAACTCGATCCAGCTTTGGCCGGCCAATTGGTCACCGATCCTGCATCGGGCACAAATCACGGAACGGGAATATGAAGCATACTCCCACTCCTGCAGGCCTTGCTGCACTGGAAGCACAGCTTGCGCAAGATCTCGACTATCTCGAGTTGCCCGCCAAGCCCTGGGTCCCACAGCGCTTGCATGACGGCGTCCCGGTCCGTGACGTGGTTGTCATTGGCGCCGGCATGTGCGGACTTGCTGCCACCGCAAAGCTGGTACTAACCGGAATCACCAATGTCGTCGCCTACGATGCTGCTCCGACCGGGCTCGAAGGGCCATGGGTAACGTTTGCCCGCATGCAAACGCTCCGGTCGCCGAAGACCCTGCACGGTCCGTCGCTCGGGCTGCCGCAATTAACCTTCCGCGCCTGGTTCACGGCGCAATGGGGCGTTGAGGCCTGGCGGTCGCTGGACAAAATCCCCAAGGGCCAGTGGATGAATTACCTGGTCTGGTACCGCAAGGTTCTCGGTCTGCCAGTGCGCAACAGCGTGCGCATGACCGGCCTCGCACCCGTTGGAGATCTGATTGCGATCGATATCGAGGGCGCGGAAACCGGCCGGGTTCTCACCCGTCGTCTCGTTCTGGCGACCGGTCGGTCCGGTCTGGGCGGTTTTGCCGTTCCCGATTTCCTCAAGGGCATCGATCGCGCCCATTGGGCTCATTCTGCCGACGACATCGATTTCGACTCGCTGAAAGGTAGGCACGTGGCCGTCATCGGCGCCGGTGCCTCTTCCATGGACAATGCCGCAACAGCCCTCGAGGGTGGCGCCGGCTCAGTCGACATGTTGATCCGCCGCAAGGAAATGCCGCGCATCAACAAGCTGACCGGCATCGGCAGCCAGGGCGTTGTACATGGCATCTATCACCTGCCCGATGCCTGGAAGTGGAAGTTCTTCGACTACACCGCCTCGGCCCAGACACCGCCGCCGCGTTCATCGACGCTCCGCGTGTCTCGCCACCCGAATGCGCGGTTCTTTCTCGACTGTGGCATAGTCGCGGTAAAGGAAGATGCCGGAGGCCTTCTGGTCGAAACCACACAAGGGCCGATGCGCTACGATTTCATGATCGCGGCAACCGGATTTTCAAACGACTTCAACGGCCGCCCGGAATTTGCAGCACTCGCGCCACGTATCCGCACTTGGTCGGATGGGCGATATACGCCCGATATGGGGCCGCCGCGCGCAGGTATGTCGGACGCGCCCGATCTCGGTCCTGCCTTCGAATTTCGCGAACGCGTCCCCGGCTCCTGCCCGATGCTAGCACATATCCACTGCTTCAACGACGCCGCCATGCTGACCCACGGCAAGGTCTCCGGCGATATCCCGGCCGTCAGTGCCGGTGCCGACCGTCTGGTCCGCGGCATTGCCGCGTCGCTGTTTGCCGAAGATGTCGAAACCCACTTCGCCAATCTGATCGCCTACGACACGCCCGAGCTTCTGGGCGACGAGTGGGTCGATTCAACACCCTTGCTACATAAGGAGGCCGCGCTGTGATCGACGCCATGGACAAGGCCGCGGGGATTTCCCCGGACGATGCTCTTTTCACCGCGCGGCGGTTTCGGGCCGAATTCGTGCAAGGGGCCGAGGAATGTCGCCTCTCCGTCCTGCAGCCGGCAAACGATCAGGGGCTGGCCCCGAACCTGCGGGTTGCTCTGGCCCGTCGTATGGCGGCTCTGAATGATGATCCCGTCCTAATGGCCGAATATGATGTGCAACTGGCCCAGCTTGGTCCGACGGAGCCGCTTCTGGCCTTGGCTCGGGGGGAAACGGATTTGAATGAACCCCTGGCGACCATCGTCCGTCATGTTGACCTGATCACCCTTACGCCGAAAAAGGCGGAGGCGAACCACATCGCCCTCCTCGCTGCGGCCGGACTGAACAATCCTCAGATCGTCGCGCTCTCCGAACTGATTGCTTTCGTAAACTTCCAGACGCGGGTTGCGACGGGCCTGCGATTGTTGAGGTCGGCATGATTTCCTCGGTGCGCCTAAAACCGCTCAATTGGCATCCCTACATCGCACCGGTCGAGCTCTCCGAGGCCACGCCGGAACAGCTCGAAGCGATGAAGGTCACGCCATCGGCCAAGAAAGTTTCGGAGTATGTGCGCACCCTTGTGCATGATCCCGAGAGCTATCTTGCCCGCACCGTCTTGTTCAACGCGATCATGTATGTCGAAGGCGGGCTTGCCCGTCCCGACCGCGAACTTGGCGCATTGGGTGCCTCGATCGTCAATGGCTGCAAATTCTGCGCCGTTGTTCACGCCCGCCGCCATGCAGAGCTGACCAAGAGCGATGACGTGGTCACCGCGCTGTACCTCGACAAACCGGAAGCGCTCGGGCCACGCGATGCGGCAATCTACAGCTTTGCCCGCCGTCTGTCGGCGGCACCGTCGGAAGCAACGGTAGACGACATCGCCTCGCTGCGATCCGTCGGCATGGATGACGCCGAGATCATCGACCTGATCCACGCCATATCGATCTTCGGCTGGGCAAACCGGCTGATGCACGTTCTCGGCCACGCGGAGAGCGGATGATGATGACCCACATGTCAAGGCAGTCCGTCCCACACTCTGAAGGGCTAACCAGAAATGCTTGAACTCAAAGATATAAGGCTGTCCTACGGAAGCACGCAGGTCCTGAACGGCGTCAATCTCTCGGTAAAGCGGGGTGACGTGGTGTCGATCATAGGCCCCAGCGGCACCGGCAAGACCACGCTGCTGAAATGCATCAACTACCTGGCCAAGCCGTCGTCAGGAACCATCGCGTTCGATCAGATTCGGATGGATTACCAGCGCGCCGACAAGACAGCTGTCCAGGCGATCCGGCTCCGGACAGCGATGGTCTTTCAGCAATTCAATGTCTTCAAGAACATGACGGTCCTCCAGAACGTGATGGATCCGCTGGTCGTCGTGCAGCGCAAGTCCACGGACGAGGCGCGTGAAGTCGCGCTGCGAGAGCTTGAAAGGGTCGGCCTCTCAGCGAAGCGGGACAGCTATCCGTCCCAGCTGTCGGGCGGCCAGCTCCAACGCACCGGAATCGCGCGTGCGCTGGCGGTTCGTCCCGACGTAATGCTCTTCGATGAGCCTACGTCATCGCTGGATCCTGAACTCGTCGGTGAAGTTCTGAAGGTGATCAAGGATGTCACGTCGTCAGGGATCACTTCGCTGCTTGTGACCCACGAGATGCAATTCGCAAAGAACATCTCGAACCGGATCGTCTTCATGGATCGTGGCGTGATTGCCTCCGATGGCAGTCCAGCTGAGATCTTCGATGCGCCATCCAGCCCACGACTTGCTCAATTCCTGCAGTCCGAACTCGCATTTCAATAATCCAACAAGAAGGGAACCAAAGAAATGTCTGCAATCACATCCAGTTTTTCCCGTCGCGCTGCCCTGGCTGTTGCCGGCGGCATCGCAATTGCCCTTGCAACCGCAGGGATCAGCTATGGTCAGACCGTTCGCACGATCAAGATCGCGACGTCGGCGGAATCCAAGCCGCTGGCATGGGGCGCGATCGGCGTCGAGCCGCAAGGCTATGAGCCCGATCTTCTGAGAGCGATCAACGCAAAGCTGCCGCAGTATAAGTTCGAAATGGAAGGTGTTTCGGATATCGCGCAGGAAACCGGCCTCGCCACGGGCAAGTACGACATCGCCGTCGGTGGCTACTACAAGTCGCCTGAGCGCGCCAAGCAGTTCTTCATTCCGGAAAACCCCATGGGCGCCAGCCTGATGAAGATCTACAGCAAAAAAGGCAGCGGCATCAAGGAAATGAAGGACCTTGTCGGCAAGAGGATCGTTCCGACCACGGCCGGCGGTGGAACATACAAGTTTATTATGAACTGGCAAAAAGAAAATCCAAAATACAAGCTTGATGTTACGGCATCGAGCGCCGGTATTCCCTATCCGAACCGACTGGACGAAGTTCAGAACGGTAAATTCGACGCGCTTGTTCTGCCTTCGAATCTCGGTGAGCAGACCGTCATCGAGGAAAAGAAGCTCGATATTGTGGCGTCCGATCCGGTCTTCAGCAACAACACCTACATGCTGATTCACAGGTCGGACGAAAACAAGGTTTTAGCCGACGACGTGAACAAGGTTCTCAAGGAATTAAAAGACGATGGCACGATCGAAAAGCTCTCGCAGAAATGGTTCGGCGAGGACATCGTCAAATACATGAAGTAACAGGACCTTTCCCCAACCTTGTAGCGATAGCCAGCGGTAAGGCTGAATTGAAAGAAGGAGCGTTTCAAAGTGGATGTTTCTGCTATGATTCCCGAGCTGCTCTCGGCGTTGCCGCTGACGCTCGCCATCACCTTTACGGCCATGGTCGTCGGCTTTTGCTTGGCTCTCGTCGCGACAACACTCCGGGTTCGGAGGATACCGGTGATCAGTCACCTGACTGACCTCTACGTGTCCTATGCCCGGAGTGTTCCCGTCGTCCTGCAGTTGTTCGTCGCGTTCTACGGGCTGCCCTTGTTGGTGATCCTGTTCGGCGCCGAGGATTTTATTTCTGCAACGATCGCTGCGATGGTGGGGCTGAGCCTCTATCATGGAGGGTATCTGTCGGAAGTCATGCGACCTGCATACCTGGCCGTCGATCGCGGCCAGCATGATGCGGCCGACAGTCTGGGATATACCTTCCGACAGAAGATCACCCGCGTAGTCGGACCGCAAGCGGTGCACTTCGCATTGCCGGGCTATGGAAACTCCATCATCTACCTGATCCATAACGTTGCGCTGGTCATGTACATCGGGGCTGCGGACGTGATGGCGACCGCGCACTTGATCATGGAGCGCGACTATAACCAGTACCAGTTCGAAACGTACCTCGTGCTGGCGGTTATCTATTCGCTGATGTGCCTTGTCGCGTGGCTCGTCGTGCGCTTCTTCGAGCTCCGCTCACCGATGCAAGCGCCAGAGACGACGACAACAGCTCAGATCAAGAACGCGGCCGTCGCGAGCGTGTGACGTAGGGGTAATCCGACCATGTTTGATACCGATATTATGCTCCAGGACTCGCAGGAAATTCTGGGCGCCGTACCCGTGACGCTCGGCATGGCTTTCACGATTTTCATCCTGTCCACGATTGTCGGCAGCCTTTTTGCGCTCGTCGAACATAGGCGGATCCCCGTGCTGCGAGAGCTCATCATGGCCTACAAGGTCGTCTTCAAGGGCGTTCCGATGGTGATCGTGATTTTCCTCGCCTATTTCGGTCTGCCCCCAGCACTCCAGTTCCTGCTCTCGTTGCTCGGGATCAACTTCAACGCCCACGAAACGCCCAACTGGGTAATCCTTGTCATTGCAGTCACCGGTTGTGTTGCGGCGTTCCAAGCGGAGATCATCAAAGGAGCCCTCAACGCCTTCGATACCGGTCAGTCGGACGCCGCCCATTCGCTGGGCTATACAAGCGGCCAACTGTTCCGACGGATCCTATTTCCCCAGGTGGCCCTCACCGCAATTCCAGACCTGACAACCTCGATGATGGTGATCATGAAGGCGCTTTCCCTCGGATTCGCCATCGAGGTTGTCGACATCTTCGCCCAGTCCCAGTTGACCGCCGCGCTGAATTACTACTACCTCGAAGCGTTCGTGATTGCCGTCGTGATCTACATGGTGATTGCCTATATCGTCACACAGATCGCCGACAGACTGGAGCAAGCCCTTAGGGTGCGGACATGAACGAAGGCTCGTCGGCACCCTCGAACAGCCCTTTCATGCTCGATAACGGCTCCGCCGCCCGTACAAATTTTTTCAGATGGCGCGCCACCAACGTGGCGGTTCAATTTCCGGTAATCGCCGGCGGCGTCAGGCACGAGAGACAGTTCCTCAGCTAGAGAAGGTGGGATGTCGGTTCCTCTCCCTCCGGAGTCCCAGTGGCCATCACTAGACATTTTGAGATTTGCGGTTCGAGCCGCTTCATCGGCATGAGCGGTCACGGAGTACATCATCATGGCAAATCAACACAGCCAGCATCCTCGCCCCTCGTTCGGTCGAAAGCTGGGTGGAACAATCAGGGTGCGCAACTTGTCATCACTGATATTGCCGCTTCACCCCAGCTTTGAGCGTGCGCCCTTCGGCCTATGCGTGGTTCACCGTTTTTTACTTTATTAGCGCACATTCATAAACGGACATGTTGGTGTAGCTTGTACCTGCCCAAAGCCCCGGCGCAACGACCCAGCGCCGGGGCTTTTTTGTCCGCCTGGTAATCCGCGTGTTTGGGCGGCACCGCGGTGCGAAGCGCGAGTGCGGAGGAACTTGCTGGCACTCCGCCAATTATCTGCATGTCCCAAACAGCACAAGTCGAACCGCCCCTTCTCTCCCAGGACAGCCCGGACAGGAGCGTGAACTGCGCAGTCGCCCTCGAAGGTGCGTACGCCGCTCTGGTGTCCTCTTGCATCGAGCAAGGCTGGACGGCTGAAGAGACTGCCACCGCACTTTTCAACCTCGCCAAGGAACGAGCCTAGCTGTGCGTGTTTCGGCATTTCGACGTCGCGGTGTCGGATTATTTGCATGCAAACCAGTTTTTACGACGCTATCCTCCCATCCTCAACGGAAGATTCTGGGAGGAATGCATGGCTGCGCATGAGCAACATGCCGTTGAAATCATTAGGGACAAAGAGTGGTCGGTTCGCGTGACGGTCAACGGCACCACCACCACGGTCGCTTTTACATCTGAGAGCTACGCGCGTTCGTTTGCAGACGGTCAGGCGTTCCGACTGGGCGTTCAGGTCGCGGAGATCAAGAAGGCGGCCTAGCTGCGCGCTTGCCCAAAAGCCCCACAGCGATTGAACCTCGACTCACCAAAGCCAAATTAGCCGTTGCGCGGCAAGCGAATAGAAGCGCACGCCCCGGTGCTCGGGAAGCTATTCTTAACCGCGTCCGAAGCAACGGCTTTGGGTGTCTGATATCATGCAGTACGGTGACCACGTCAAACAACTTATGGGGCATGATCAGCATGGGTCCGGTTATCGATTCTAACAATCTGCCTCGCTCCAAGGTTTGGGGTGAGAGCGACCCCGCTGTGCGTTGGCAGGGTGCCTTCGCCCGTTTTGGCGGGAACGGATCAACGGCTTCTTCGACAATTGTATATGAGATCGAGCCAGGGGGTCGACTGGGCTGGCATACTGACGCCACTGAGGAAACCCAATACATAATTGCAGGCACCGGCCTGCTGTACTGCGAGGATGGTACCACTCACCCCGTCGCGCCCGGTAGCGTGTTTGTGTTGCCCACACCATTTCGCCACGATCTTGAGAATACCGGGACCGAAACGCTCCGCGCCGTGGCTTTCTTTGCGGCAGCGATGTTCACGCAGAGCTTCGACCAGGTGATGCTGCCGCCGAGAACCCACGTCCTTGGCACACCGAACCGCGACGGGCAGATCGCCTACTGAGAAGCAAGTCAGAAAAACACAAAGGGCGCCAGCGGCCCGAATGACCGGTAGCTTCGGCACTAAGAAATGGCCTTCGAGGGTCTGGACGCGGAGATGAAGGCCACCTTTGCTGCGCCCCGCTCAGCATAGTGCTCCGGCACTCGGAACGACGCGACGTCTCAAATGCTCAGGGCGAAAAAGGCGCATGATACGAACAGACCGAAGCTGCGGCTCTTCAATGAGGAGCCCCGACACTGTTCGTCACGCAGCCGTCCCGCCGCTCCCACCTGATCTCGACTAGGGCGGCGGAACGGACGGTGCCAGCCCTTGCCCTACAGGCCCGCACCTCTCCCATGCGCTCTGAACGGATCAAACCGAAGCGCCATAACATCTGAACATAGACCGATTGGGGAGATCCCAGGGAGCGGTATGCTGAGATCGTGGCGGGGTCGAGCGGGCCATAGCTGGGAACCTTACCTGGATTGCGATATTTGCCTGCTCCTAGCGCGTGCACGGGTTGAAGTTCGTTTTTCCAGCGAAGCCTGGAGCAATGCAGCGCGGAATCCCGACCGCTTTTGCGGCGCCCATCCTAAAGAACGTGCTAATAAGCGCTGGCAGCTACATCTATGTGTGGCCCTATGCCAGCGGCCGCGACATGGGACAATCGGTGACGCCGATGTTTAAAAGCGTTCCTGAAGCCGTTCAAAGGGATGATCGGCTGTATGAGTATCTTGCCCTTGCGGACGCAATAAGACTCGGAAACCAGCGCGAGGCTGCCCTCGCGGCGGAGCGTCTTGCGGAAAGGCTCGCGCAGAAATGACCAGCATCCAAGGCCAGCTACTAGCAATGCTAAGGGCTGTCGCGGAAGCTCTAGGCGATGACCTGCGCAAGCTCTTGTGTTCGTCGGCGGATGTACGACCGCTCTTTTCATCACCGATGCCATCACGCTCGAGGATGTCAGGGCGACTGACGACGTCGACCTAATTGTCGATCTGGCCGGCTTTTCGGAATGGGCGCAGCTCCTGGAACGGCTTCGAGAGCGGGGTTTCTCGGAGTCACCCAACGACAGTGTCATTTGCCGAACGCATCTTGGCCGGATCAAAGTCGACTTCATGCCGGACGATCCCAAAATCCTCGGATTCAGCAATCGTTGGTATGAAGCGGGTATTGAGACGGCGGTCGATTGTCCGTTGGACGATAAGCTCATCTCCGTCGCCTGACACCGGCACTCTTCGTCGCGACGAAGCTGGAGGCATACCTTGGCAGAGGTGGAAAGGATCTGCTTTCTAGCCGGGATGCCGAGGACATACTCTTGATCGTCGACGGCCGAGAAGAGTTGGTTGCTGAGCTGGGAGGCGCGGAAGACGAGGTCCGTACTCGGCGACCAGTTCAAAGACATGCTTGCAGCCCCAGATTTCGACGACTTTCTGGAAGGCAATATCAGAGGGCCCCAAGGCCGGGTCGAGATTGTGCCATCGCCACCAACGCCTCGATCACTACCGCCATTCGCAATGCCAGCGCCGACTATCTGCTCGCCGTCAAGGCCAACCAGCCGACGCTGCGTACCGAGATCGAATGCTACTTCGATGATGCCTCTGCCATTGCCTCGACAGCGTGTCGATCTCGACAAGGCCCATGGCCGCATCGAGGAACGCACTGTCACCGTCTCGTCGTCTTTCAATGAGCGGGAATTGATAGCGCACGTTCGATGTACAAGGCGACATTTCGTCGTCTGCCTCACGTCATGTAGCCAGTGCTCAGATAATGGACCACTCCCGTCCGTTTACGCAGAGGGGTAGAGGCAGGCACTCGTCCGTGAATACACCGGCCGCCCTTGGTTCGTCTCCGGATCGACCACGTGCACATGAAGCTGCGGCTCTAATCCTAAAGCCCCTGCTCGACGCGCCACAAAAGATAGTGACTGGTTGCCGTGCATCCAACCGGCCTTACCTGCGCGAGCGCTGCCTGATCAGACGAACGAGAAGCCGCTCAACCGGCGAAGACCTCCGACCGGCGCCGAGCAAAATCGTGTTCCGCCACGAGAGCCGCAATGGCTGTCGCGATCTTCGCGCCGCCACGAACGGAAGGTTCGATCGGATTGGCGAAGTCCGCATCCTCATTGCAGACCAGGCGCAGGTCAATGAGCGGCAAACCGCGGGAGAAGACCGACCGGGTGATGACGTCATTGAAGATCGTTAAGGCACTTGCGGCAATCCTGCGACGCTGCGGGTCGGGAAAGCGTGCCTCGTAGATCGTGCATATGGCCGTGGGCAGATCCCGGCTCAGCACCCCCTCGAGCATCCTCATGTAATCCTGCTCGAACTGCTCCCGGACATCGCTGATTCTGTCCAGAGCCTCGGCCACCGAACGAGCCGCCTGATCCAGAAGACCCGCATGACGAAGAGCATCATTGCCACCGACACTGACGACGAGATGGCTCGCATCCTGCGCGAGCCGTTCAAGCTGCCGCTCGACGCCGCTCGTGACAGCACCGTCGACGGCATTGAGAGTTGCACGCCACCCTTCGGGCAGGCGCTCCCGCAACTGCCACGCGACGTCAGGTCCGCCGGCAACATAAGCCGCGTTGTCGAAGATCGAATCCCCAAGAAGGACGACATGCGGCATGGGACGCTCCGTTGAGGCCTCTGCCTCTGATGCATCAGCGACGGAGGTAAGGTGGTAGGCTGTGATGGTGACGGCGAGCGTCGTCAACAGCTCGCGCCGGCTCGAACCGCCTGCAGAACCGTATCGCATCTCAGCCCTCCAGGAACGCCAGAAGCGCCGCATTCACCGCGTTGCTTTCTTCGCGTTGAACCCAATGCGTCCCCTCCTCGAAAGTCTGCAGGCGGCCATCGTCGCAAAGGGCGAGACTGCGCTTGGCCAGCCCGGATTCCAGAGTCTGGTCCTGCATCCCCCACATAACAAGAGTGGGCGTCGTGATCCGCTCCTTCAGGCTCGGGCGAAAGCGCAAGGCGCGATACCAGTTGAGCATGTTGGTCAGCGCCCCCGGCCGCTCCCAAGCCTGCCGATATTCTGCAATCTCCTCTTCTTCGAAGGCGCCTTCCCGGCTGGATGTCATGAGTGCTCGTGCGAGCAAGGCCGAGCGCCGCGCACCCAAAACGGCTTCGGGCAGCAAGGGGATCTGGAAGAAAACCGCGTAACTGCTCCGCAGAAACTGCGTCGGAGATCGTAGGGCATGGGTAAACACCACCTCGGGATGGGGCGCATTCAGGATGACGAGCTTGTCCAGGCGATGAGTCAACTTTGCCCCGGCGGCCCAAGCGACGATGCCGCCCCAGTCATGGCCGACGACGTGAAACCTTCCGATGCCGAGCGCGTCGGCCAGGGCGACGACATCGCCGAGGAGCTTGGGGAGCGTGTACTCGCGGATGCCCTCTGGCTTGTCGCTGGTGTTGTAGCCCCTCTGGTCGGGAAGATGACCCGATATCCGGCGGAAGCGAGCGTACCGATCTGCCGTCTCCAGCCGATCCAGAAGTCCGGGAAGCCGTGCAGGAGCATGACCGGCTTACCCTCGGCAGGCCCGGCCTGAACGACATGAAGCCGAATGCTTCCGGCGTTGACGAACTGATGTTCAGGCGCGAGTGAGATCATGGCTGGAAACGCGGGTGTCCTAAAACTGATCCAGCGCAATGAGGATTTAGATCAGGCTGCGTCGTCCCGACAACATGCACGCTCAGCCGTCGCATCCCCCCGGCAGATGGGCATGGGAGCCGAAGGTCCAAGTGGAGGCCGGGTAGCGGACTGTCCGGCTTGAAAGGCTCAAGGGCGGATAGCTGCCGATCGGCACTCGTGAAGATCCTATGGGGATGGAAGGCGACCAGCGCTCTGCCAGAGTGAAGTCGCTAAACATCACCTGGAGGTCAGCATGCAAGCCAACACCACCAAAGCCCCGGCCGCTATCCGCGTCGATCTTGCCGCAATATTTGTCTCGTTAGAACTGTCTCGTTAAAAATGGCTCGTGACTTCGCTTTCGCCAGGTGGAGGCGAGAGATTGTCGAGACACCTCGTGTCGGGGGGCGACATTCCGGGTTTGCTCGATCACTTCGCAGAGCTGCAACGAAAGGCGGAAGTGCGGACAGGGCAGCGTTTCCGGGTCATATCAATCCAGGAAGCTGGTCTGGATGGATTCTGGATACATCGGGTCCTCGAACGCGAAGGCATCGAGAGTTATGTCGTGGACCCGGCATCCATTGCCACATCACGTCGCCGCCGGCGGGCCAAGACCGACAGGATTGATGGGGAAGCACTGGTTCGAGCGTTGTTGGCCTACAACCGCGGCGAGCCTCGGGTTTGCGCGATGTTGCGAGTGCCAACGCCGGAGGAGGAAGACCGTCGCCGGTTGGTGCGGGAGCGGAAGGCGCTGACGAACGAGCGGATCAGGCACGTCAACAGGATAAAGGGCCTTTTGTTCAGCCAAGGTGTGTCCGGATACGAACCATTGAAAGGCGATCGACGCAAATGCCTCGATGCGCTCATTACCGGAGATGGGCGTCCACTGCCGCCAGCGCTCATGGCGCAGATCAGCCGCGAGCTTGATCGCATCGAGTTGCTGATCCAGCAGATCAAGGATGTTGAAGAGGCACGCGACGCCTTGCTCGTCGCGGCAGATGAGCCAACACCGGCCCTGCTGCTCAGCCTCAAGGGAATAGGTCCGGAGTTCGCGGCCGTCCTGTGGTCTGAGGGATTATCGCGCAAGTTTGACAATCGACGACAGGTTGCCGCCTACGCTGGTTTGGTGCCAACGCCCTGGCAAAGTGGGCAGATTAATTGCGAGCAGGGAGTCTCGAAGTCCGGCAATCCAAGGCTCCGGTCGACGCTTGTCCAGGTTGCGTGGCTCTGGGTTCGCCATCAACCCAATTCCGCACTCAGCCAGTGGTTCAGGGCGCGAGTCATCCAGAATGGTGGCCGGTACAAGAAGACGGCGATCATCGCCCTCGCTCGGAAACTGCTTGTTGCGCTGTGGAAATACGTGAACGCCGGAGTCGTTATAGAAGGAGCTCTCCTGACGAAACCATCAGCGTAGACGCTAATCGATTCTAATAATCTCCAGGACCGACCAGGGCCTGGCAGATCCTCGGTAGACGAACCGACGAAACTCATGGCCTCAAACAGCCGCCGTTGAAGAATGGTTTCGTCTCTTGGGTTCCGAATCCGCCGCAAGCGGGATCATGGAACAGGTGCATGCGCCCTGACCGAATATAAGGTGGACTGGGTTCGTTCGCGAACCGCGTCACGCTAACGGACCCATCGAATGGATCTACGGATTGCCGCGGAGGTACATGACAATGTCGACGTGATGCCGTTTGTAGTTGACCATCCCCATATAAGAGTTTCGGGCGCCGGCAGGCGTACGAAAGTCCCCGAGGAAGGAACCCGCGGGCCGCAGACGATGGCTATGGGGATTTCGGATTTCGGCAGATGTCGGCGATGGCGTGACCGCCGTCGGGAAGCGCTGGGGTGAATGCGGACCGACCGCTTCGTTGCGCCCTCGCGCGGTGTTGTCGGGACGGTGGGCGGCTGGGCGCGGCTCTGTCGGCGTCGATAATCACCATAGACGTGCGTCGATCCGTTGCCGGAGGCTGAGTGCCTGCAGCTGAAGGCTGAACCATTCCATGCCGGGTCATGGCGTACTGCTCCCGGTCGACGGGGAACCGTGTGGCGGTCCGCGCGGCTGCCTCCGTCGTTCGAACACCTCGATCACGATCATGCGGCCGCCACAGCAGGGGCATGGCGGGCGGAAGTTGTCCGGTTCGTCCGTGGTGTCATCGTCGGACGGTGCGGCGACGTTCAGGAGTTCACGAGCAAGCGCGAGGCTGGCCTTGCGAGCAGAGCCGGCAAGCAGGCCGTAGTGCCGGATGCGGTGGAAACCCTTTGGCAACACGTGGAGCACGAAGCGGCGGATGAACTCGTCGGTAGCGAGCGTCATGACCTGCTGCCGGTCGACGCCGTCGCGGCGATAGTCTTTGTAGCGGAAGGTGACGCCGCTCTCGTCGAGGCGGATGAGGCGGCTGTTCGAGATCGCGACCCGGTGCGTGTAGCGCGACAGGTAGGCGAGGACCGCCTCCGGCCCTGTGAACGGCGCCTTGGCGTAGACCACCCATCGCTTACTGTGAACAGGATTGAGATGACGCAGAAAGGCGCGTCGGTCGGCTACATGGGCCATCGATCCGACGAAGGCGAGCCGGCCCGCGTCGTGAAGCGCGATCAGCCGGGTAAGGAACAGGCGGCGGAAGAGCTTGCTGAGCACGCGCACCGGAAGGAGGAAGGCCGGGCGCGACGATACCCAGCGCTTCCCGTCGAGCGCGATGCCGCCGCCCGGCACGATCATGTGCACGTGCGGATGGTGGGTCATCGCGGAGCCCCATGTGTGGAGGACGGCGGTGATGCCGATGCGCGTGCCAGATGCTTCGGATCGGTCGCGATCGTCAGCATCGTCTCCGATGCCGCACGGAACAGCAGGTCGTAGACCAGCGCTTTATTCTGGAAGGCAATATCGGCGACCTCTGCCGGCAGCGTGAACACGACATGGAAGTAGCCGACCGGCAGCAGGTCGGCTTCGCGCTCGGCAAGCCATGTACGTGCGGCCGCACCTTGGCACTTCGGACAATGCCGGTTGCGGCAGCTGTTGTAGGCGATGCGCCAATGCCCGCAGTCCTCGCAGGCTTCGACATGACCGCCCAGTACGGCGGTGCGATAATGCTCGATCGCCGACATGACCTTGAGTTGCTGCAGGCTCAGGTGCCCTGCATGGGCGGCCCGGTAGGCTGGCCCAGCAGCACGGAAAATGTCGGCGGCCTCGACAGAGGAGTGCACGCTCAGCTGTCGGGCGAGATCTCTGCCTCCTTGAACAGGCCGAGCTTGTCGAGCGGGCTCGTGACCGTGCGCACCGTGCGGGTCGCGACTTTGGTGTAGAAGGCGGTATTGTCGAGCTTGGCGTGCCCGAGCAGGATTTGGATCACCCGGATGTCGGTGCCGTCTTCGAGCAGGTGGGTGGCAAAGCTGTGGCGCAGCGTGTGCGGCCCGACCCGCTTGGCGATGTCGGCGGCCTGCGCTGCCTCGACGACCACGCGATAGAGCTGGCGGGTGCTGATGGGCTTCATCGCATGCTGCCCCGGAAACAGCCAGCCCTCGCGGTGCATCACCCCCTGCTGGCGTCCGACCTTCCACCACTGGCGCAGCAACAAGAGCAGGTCTTGCGACAGTATGGCGTTCCGGTATCGCCCGCCCTTGCCGCGCTCGACACGTAGCAGCATGCGCTCGCTATCGACGTCGGCGACCTTCAGCGTCGACACCTCCGCCACGCGCAGGCCCGCGCCATAAGCGACCGACAGCGCGGCCTGGTGCTTGAGGCAGGTGGTGGCGTTGAGCAGCCGGGCAACCTCGTCGCGGCTCACTACCACCGGCAGCTTGCGCGGGTGCGCCAGACGAACGAGCTTGCGCACCAGATCGGGACGATCGACCGTGTGCGTGAAGAAGAAGCGCAGCGCCGACACGATGCTGTTCATCGTCGGCACGGGAACACCGTCGTCCTGCTGTTCGATCTGGAACCGGCGCAGGTCGTCGGTGGTCGCTGTGTCTGGTGAACGCCCGAGGAACGTCGCCAGGCGTCCGATGTCGCGGAGATAGTTGCGCTGCGTCTCCCGTGAGAAACGCCGCATGTTCATGTCGTCGATCAGCCGCTGACGAAGTGGACTGATAGGTGCATCAGAACAGGATAGGGCATGGTCAGGCTCCTTGTTGAAGAAGCCCGTAATGCTCTGCCGCTGCCGAACCACCCTCAATGCGAGTGCGGCGTCCGGTTCGTGATCTCTACCTCACCCCACGCGCCCATCCCGCGTAGCGGGTCGTTCCTCGGCACCCGTTCTAGTCTTGCCAATCCATCCGTGCGATGGTCCGCAGTCAACGCCGCTCGGCCACTGGGCCGACGGCTGAAAGCAACGTGCGCCGTCAGAAAGCGTTGCCCACCCGTTGATCCGCTACGACCTGCCTCGCAGGGTTCCGTTTTCCGCATGCGAGGCCATCGACCGGCTCGGCTTACATCGGCTTTGGCAAGAGTAATAACCGAGCCCACGTACATCAATGTTTCAGCTCGCCAATTCTCGACAAAAGGGCTGTCGATTTGTGGTCATTGTCCTATTCTCAACATCACCTTGCGCCCGTCGGAAAGGGTTCCCGTTCCTGAGCCAGCTGGGGGTTGTCTGCTAGTCAGCGAGAACACGAACCGGGACGAGAGTTGCCCGCAAACGATCGTTCCTTCTCCATGCGAGAACGTAAGATTGACGGTAGCCGTCCCTCGACATTCGACCGCGGTATTGGTCTGTCCGCTAATAGTTCCGCGCCGTGTAATGCTGTTGACGGAAGCGGTCCCGGAAAAGGAAAGCGTCCCATCAACAGTCTGACCGGAGACTGGTGCGATGATGGTGAGCGGATTTTGCGCCTGCGCGTAGCCGACATCGTCTACGACACCATAGGCAATCACCATTGTCGCTAAGATTTGTTTGGTCGCACCGAGGGCTCCGCTATTGTATCTCAATTGAAGCTAGGCCAGCCCCGCGCGGCGGGCGCCCTCCCGGATCGCGGCAACAGCGGGAGGATTGATGACTGGATAGGAGCCGATAAACCCTTCGGCCGAAATGTCTGGAAATTCTCTCGCCAACCGGTTGGCAATCTTCATTGCCTGAGGTGTTTCGCTGAGCACGGCATGCGCCATGGCCTGGAACAGCAACGTTGCGGGTGAGTCCGGCGGTGCTTGGCTGAACGCGGTCAGGCACTCCCTGTGGAGACCTACAACGAAGCTCGATCGGCCCAGCATGCTATAGTACCAGGAAACATGTGGATTGAGACGGATCGCGCGCTTCGCCAGTTCATATCCTTCCAGCGGGTCGCCTGTCACGAACGCCTTTCCTCCGGCAAGCAAGGCGAGGGTATCGGCATCGTGCGGGGCGGCCGCCAAGGCAAGCTCGTGTTCTCTTGCTGTGGCATCGAGATCGCCCTGCAATGCTCGAAGCTCGGCTAGACATATGCGCGCTTGGGTATCACCCGCGTCGAGCGCCAAAGCTCGTTCGAGGCACAGTTTCCAGCGCTCCTTTGCGGCGGAAGGGTCAGTGGTAAACGCATTGATGGCGGCGACGGCATGCGCCAGACCCAAGACTGTCCAGGCTCTGGCAAGACCAGGGTCGAGCTCGATGGCACGCGTCAGAAGCCGCACCGCTTCCGCATTCGAAGCGTGCGTGTACAAATTGTGCTGCTCGACGCCGAGCAGATAGTAGTCATAGGCACATAGGCTGGCGGGTTGTTTTCGCCGGACAACATCGCGTCGAAGTTTTGCGAGCTTGCCGCAACAGCTAGCAAGGACATTGACGACGTTTTCGGTGACTATGTCCTGCATCGCAAACAGGTCTTCCGCTGATCGATCATAGCGGGCCGTCCACAAATCGACTCCAGTGCGCGGGTCGACGAGTTGGACGCAGATCCGCAGCTGCTGCGCTGCCGCCTGCAAGGTCCCCTCAAGTAGATAATCCGCATTCAGTTCCCGCCCGATGGATCGCACGTCATCGCGCCGTCCCTTGTACGAGAGCATGGTCTGGCGGGCGATGACCGCAAGGTCGGGGTAGCGAGCGAGGTCGACCATGATGTCCGCCGACAAGCCATCGGCCAAGCGGTTCCATGGTTCCTCCGCGCTCAGATTGTCGAAAGGGAGAACCGCAACGACTGTTGGCCCAGATCCCTCTACCGAAAGGCCACAGGAAGGTGCCTGGCCCGTGTCTTGCTCGCGTTGGTCGGCAACCAAGGTTGCAAGCGCCAATTTGCTGCGAATATCGAGTTTCCGATAGATGGCCGACAGATGGGTCCGAACGGTAGTCGGCGCTATGAAGAGCGTCTCGCCGATTTCACGGTAGGTCATCCCCTCGGCGAATTTTGCAGCGACCACCCGCTCCCGGTCCGACAGACTGGTCAGAGGATTGCTTACGGCGCGAAGCATCGCCTCAAGTCTCCGATCCGCTACGAGTTGTGGCCAACCCGGCACGGCAAAATACTACAGATGCGATCTCGAAAACACTGCATTTGCACGATTCCATGCGACCGCCAGCAATTCTAGGCTTTCCTGTCGACAGGGTTTCGTCGGGTTGCAGAACCCCGATCCATTCTGGAACAGGAGGAATCCATGACAAAGTCATCTATCTTTGCCGCAATGCTGGTGCTGCCTTTGTCGGCTGGACCATGCTTGTCCGAAGGCACGCAATCTGGTGGCATGCTGATTTCCGAAGATGCCATGAGAGCCGTCAGTGCCGAATTGTATTCAGACATTCTCATCCGAACGTGCAGGAACGGATGGCGCTAGCCTCGGAGCCAAATCGAGAACGGCTTCAAACGGCATATCAAGGAGCTGAAATTGCAACTGGTCGATCAGGGTTACACGATGGTGCCTGGTGTGAAAGCGAACAACACCCCCCGGAGTCTCTTCGCAATGGCATTTGTCGCCAAGCGCCAATCTGTCGCCTCGCGCCAGTTCGGCTGTTCCGGCCAATACTGGCTCGACGAGTGACCATTCTGGAGCGCGCAACCGGGGCAGCATATCAGGCAGGTATTGTGGTCAATTGGCTTCCTAGTCTGGTCGTTTCGGCTCGGTGGCCCCTTGAGTTCCAACCTAGATGTTCGGTCTAGGATCCGACGAATGTCTGGAATGGGTCAGGGGCGCGAATTCGGCCAAGGGCGAACGAGCGTCCGCCTGTTACAAGCGCCATTGCCGCGCGAGCGGCTTAGTCCCTCGGGCAGCGGCAAGCAACGTCGTTGCGGCCAAGATGGGCTCACCAGCGGAATGGCACCTTTCTGGCTAGTTCGTTCCAGAACCGGACCGTCCGCTTTCGGCCCGCCTTTCGGTCCTTCAATGCCACCAGTTCTGACCGCCGCTCCTTGACACAGTTGACTGCAAGCGACCCGAGGCAGGGTTCAAAACGAGCGCCCACCAAAGTCACCGCTTATTCTCCATTGGCGTTGTTTGACGTACTTTTATCGCGATGCCCTCAAGTGCAGGCTTTTCGCCGGTCTCCGCTCGATTAAAAAGCGCGCTCGACGGCTCCTGCCATCCTCTGGGAGAGCCTCAATCCTGAACATGCCAGACTATATGATGGATAGCCTCTCGCCAGATATGACCCTGATCCGGAGAGTCCCAGAAGGTCAGCTTAGGGTTGACTCAAGCCGTTGCGCGAACGGCGGCTCTGGAGAAGCGCCAGGAAGGTCCGGAACTGGCGCACGTGGTCGGTTGGTGCGTTCAGACATAGCGCGAACGGCAGGTTTGGAGAACCGTCGGGAACGGCGGCTTATGGCGCTACTTGCTCGTTCCCATCGACGAGACGAATGGCAACGTTCCACCGATACTGTTGAAAAGTCCGCGTCGCGGCTGCCCATGGCATTTGCGTCCGTTGCGTACTTTTGTGACTTGCCATCCCGCTGGCAAGACAGTCGATTTGATGTTTGGTGCGGTTAGGCGAGCGATCCCAGCTGGCAGTTCGTTTGCCGTCCGCTCACTGATCATTGGTTAACGAACGCGTCGGCGCTTCAGAAGGCCTCAGTCGCGCCTTGCCAGTTGGGCGGCGTGGCGAATGGCGTGCACCGCGTCGG
The DNA here is from genome assembly GCF_040321085.1 of Mesorhizobium sp. M0522. Classification (NCBI taxonomy): domain Bacteria; kingdom Pseudomonadati; phylum Pseudomonadota; class Alphaproteobacteria; order Hyphomicrobiales; family Phyllobacteriaceae; genus Mesorhizobium; species Mesorhizobium sp. M0522. Next base: position 17,950 of record NZ_JAMYQW010000025.1, on the reverse strand, counting down.
GGTTGGTCACGGGATAGCCCGTGATGAAGCGTTCGACCGAAAAGTCCGGGAATTCAGCTTTCAAGCGGGCTTCGATCCTGGCCGCCTCGCCGGCCTCGCCCACGGCCGTATGCGCTAGCGCCAAAAACAACAGCACATTCGGAGAATCCAGCGTACTTCTGCGCAGCGCCGCGATGGCTTCCCTGTGCTTGCCGGCCGTGAACAGGATGCGGCCCAGCATGCCGAAATACCAAGGTGGGGCCAGCGGATTGAGGCGCATGGCGCGCTCGATGAGCGGCATCGCCTCGGCTGGATCGCCAGCGACCAGCGCCTTGCTGCCGGCCAGCAGCGCCAGCGTATCGGCATGGTTGGAGCCATATTCGAAGGCGCGGCGATACGCGCGGTCCGCTCCTGCGAGGTCGCCGAGACATCCCCTAAGATCGCCAAGGCAATTGCAGGCAACGCTGTCCATCGGATCGAGCAGAACCGCGTTTTCAACCGCCGTCCGCCAGTTCTCGATCGAGCCCTGCGCATCGTCGCCGAAGCCGTTGGCGCCCTCGATCGAATAGGCATAGGCAAGCGCGGTCCAGGCCCTGACCAACGTGGGGTCAAGCTCCAGCGCGCGTGAAAACAGGCGTATCGCTTCGGCAGTGCCGGCGCGGCTGAATGTGTCCTGCTGTTCAACACCAAGCAGATAACAATCGTAGGCCCGCAGACTGGCCGGCGGTTTGCGGCGAATCGCGTTACGGCCGACCGTGGCAAGCGCTCCGTAGCTGCCGGCGATCACATTGATGACGCTTTCGGTCAGACTGTCCTGCAGCGTAAAAATATCCTCGACTTGACGGTTGTAGCGTTCGCTCCACAGGCTGACGCCGTTGCCCGCGTCGGCGAGCTCTATCGATAACCGAACCCGCCGCTCGTCGGCGCGCAGCTGGCCCGACACGATATAGGTGGCGCCAAGCGCCTTGCCGTCGGCGGGGAAGTCGGCGGGCTTGCTGCCCAGAGATTTCATGGTGTGGAAGGCGATAACTGGCAGATCCGCGTAGCGCGCCAGGTCGATAGTGATGTCCGACGACAGGCCGTCGGCAAAGCGGCGCCAGCGCTCTTCCGAATTCAGGCATTCGATGGGGAATATGGCGAGCACGGGAGAGCCGTCTGGCCAAGGTGACAGCCCATCCGTCCCAGCGCTGATAGCTCTATTGATATGCGAGGCAAGCGCGACTTTGTTGCGCACGCCGAGCTTGTCGTAGATCGAGGCGAGATGGGTCCGCACGGTCGACGGGGCGATGAACAGCGCCTCGCCGATCTCGCGATAAGTCAGTCCGGCGGCGAATTTTTCCGCCACCGCGCGCTCCCGATCGGACAGCGCGCCGTGACCCGGCGAAGATGTCGCGATGCGGCCCATGGCAGACCCGATCGGCACGGTTTCAGCTGTTGCCGAGGCAAAATACTACGAATGCAGGAGCCCGAATACAGCATCTGCCCGATCCCAACGCAGGCGCACGCGATGCAAGCTCCCTTACAGCAAAATGGGTTGCAATGGACCGAGGGAGAATCTCATGCGCGCTGTTTCGATTGTGTTGGTATCCGCGATCCTGGGCTTGTCCGCCGCACCGCCGCCGTCGTTCGCAAGCGGATGCAGGCAGCTGCTAGAGTCGGACGTGAAAATCGCCAGCATGCGCTTCTATGCCGACATCCTGGCCAATGCCGCCCGTAACGGCTGGAACTACGCGCCTGAATCGATCGTCAGCGGCTCAAAGCGGCATTTTGACGAGATGAAACTCCAATTGATCGCCGTCGGCTATGAGATCGTACCCGTCGGCGGCCCCCGGCCGCATTGCGGCATGGCAGGCTGATCGCCAAGTCGTTCTGGCACCCGGTTTCAGATCTGATGACATTGTCGCCCCGACGCGTTGGCTAGTTCCAGTAGCGGGATAATTGCCAGGGGCCGTCAATATCTTTGCTTTGACGCAAGAGGAACGTCGTGTCGGAGATTAAGCGATCCGAACGGTCAGGCGATATCGCTTGCTGCACGGACAAGCCGTGACTATTGGTGAGGAAGTCCCATTTTCATCAACGGCTGGCTTCAGCGAGAACACCATACGCGGAATCACCTTCCCTAGTTGTCTTTGCGGCGGACCTGTGTGCGCTTGGCCGGCGTCATCCAAAGCCCACCAGTTCCCAACAGTCGCCGGCCACTTTCAGCGCCTTTCTGGTTTATCACTTGGAACGTCGGCTTTCGACGCGGCCAGCTGGTCGAAGCTCATGCCTGTGCGCGCGTTTGGCGCACTCTGCTGGAGCGAGCAGCTCTACGACTCGAAGCCATAGGCTTGTCACCCAGCTCGTTGTGAGGCGCCCTCTTCATCCCGTGATCCGAACGCCTGACCACAGGCGTGCCGCTCCGGGCAATTGGCCAGTGCGCGCGTCGCCGGCCGTCGCGCGCCGTTGCCGGATGGAGGTAGCATGGCACGACGAGAACTCTCCCGAGAGGAATTGTTTGCGCTGGTTTGGGAGAAACCGACCCGCGAGATCGGCAAGGATCTTGGCCTGTCAGATGTGGCGATCGGAAACTGTGCGCGCGCCTGCAGGTGCCGAAGCCTCCGCGCGGCTACTGGGCCCGCGTAAAGGCTGGGCAGATGTTGCGCCGCCCACCGCTGGCTGCTTTCCGAGAGGAGCTTGAAACCAGACGCCGGGAGGCTGCGCGCCAAAGAGCAGCGGAATCGTTTTCGAAGCTGCAACGGGAGGTCTATTCGGCGGCCCGCTTTGCGGTCGTTCAGTTGCGAGGGTAGCATGACGCAATCTGACCCGGCTAAGACGTTGCGTGCCTATGCAAAGCATCGGCGTGCGCAGGCCTTGATACCGCTTTCTCAATGACATGACATCGTGTAGTCTTTGCAGCTCTGTTCTTGAAGCTAGAGGCCCGGAGAGGCCTTCGCGGGAGAGCGGCAGTGACATCTACATTCGACGCATCCAAACAACGCGCGTGGTACGCACGTCCTTGCGTGCTCTCGACATGTTCACCGAGCTTTCGAGACGAATCAAAGGAGAACACAATGAGGAGGTTTAGCACGATCACTGCGGTTGCGACCCCTTTGTTAATTATCGCGTCTCCCGTTCAGGCCGAGCCGGTGAAGTTTGAGGCGCTTGTCGCGCAGAAGGAAGCCATCCGGCTCGATTTCGCCGATGCGAGCAAGCACTTCTTCTTGCTGGTCCGACGGGAAGGCAAGTCCGAAGGTCAGGGTCCACTCGCCGGCGCGACCGTTCAGGAATATGGCGCTCACGACGTCGTGCCAGGCGTTGGCGGCGAACCGCGCGGCTATCTGGAATTCGCTACGACGGATGGCAACAAGGCCTACATAAAATGGGTTATCCAGGCGGTGTTCGTCCCCGGGCCTGATGGTAAGCCGAAGCTCCTGGACAATGGAGTGTGGCAGGTCGTTGGCGGCACCGGCAAGCTGGAGAAGCTCAAAGGCGCCGGAAGCTTTCGTTTGCTGCCAACCGGTCCCACCGAGCGCCGTTTCGTGATGGAAGGCGAACTCGTCCAGTAGGGATCGCCGTCGAAGACGAAATTACTCGCTGGTTGCCAATCGTCACAGCGCTCGGCCTAAGCTTGACTGAGCGGTTCGAGTCGACTGGGTCCATGGTGCCCACCACATCAGCGTGGGCTTGTCAGCTGATGGCACCACGTGCTCGTTCTGTAGCCGAACGGCAACTTCCCACCCTTCTCCGACCCTCGATTTCGCGCGGGACTGGAGCTCGGAATCGGGCCGCTGTTCATGATATGATCTTTCTACCGTATATCTGTGCCCCTTTAATGTTCAGGGGCGTTGTAGTCGTGTTGCTGTCCGCAAAGAGCCATCAGTGCCGGTTGCCGCGAATGTCGGCTATCAGGCAGCGAAATGTGAAGGGCAACTCAGGGTCACAAAGCGACGCTTCAGCCCGCGTCGCTCTGTCCGTTGTCGCAGGTTCTCACAGGTCGATCTGTTCAGAGATCGCCAAAGCGTCGTCCCCTTTGATGCCGAGATAGCGGACCGTGCTCTCAAGCTTCGTATGGCCCAGGAGCAGTTGCACCGCGCGAATGTTTCCCGTCTTCGTGTAGATCTGCGCGGCTTTCGTACGCCTCATCGAATGAGTTCGGTCCAGGTCGTGCCGGACGCGCGCTTTGTTCAGAATTTCGCCCTGCTCGGCCAGATCCTGCGTGCCGTAAATCGAACGCGTGAACATCAGCTCATGGTGGATCAACACCGCCTTAGGCTTGAACAGCATGATGTCGAACGTCTTCGGGTCGTCGATGAGGCCAAACCGACCCTGCGGCGCGATCAGCTCGGCAATCTCGCTGACATGCTTTTCGGTGTGCGTCGTCGAAAAGACAAAGGCTGGCGCACCGATACCAAGTGCGGCGAATTCAGCGGCAAGCGGTTTGGAATGATCAATGACGTGATTGGCGCCGAGCGTTTTGACCATGCCTGCGTGTCGGAGCGCGATGCCGTGGCGATCACGGTGAGATCGGTGCACTGGCGTGCGATCTGAATGGCAATTGAACCGACGCCGCGCGCTCCCCCAACGATGAGGATCGCGGGCGCCGCACCTGGCACAGCCCTGTGCACGTCGAGGCGGTCGAAGAAGGCTTCCCAGGCAGTGAGCGACGTCAGCGGCAGTGCTGCCGCCTCGGCCCAGTCCAGCGATTTGGGCTTCTTGCCGACGATGCGCTCATCGACGAGATGGAACTCGGCATTGGCGCCCGTCCGAGCAATTGAGCCGGCATAGAATACCTCGTCGCCCGGCTGGAACAACGTGACCTCAGGGCCTACGGCGCCGATACTTGAGACGCAGATAAGTCGTATCTGCGCGGTCCGTCGGCGGGGCATTCTGCGTCAGGAGACGCGGGGCGTGAGCAGGACTTCCAGGCCGATGTTGCGGTACATCTCACGGCGCATGCGGTCGGCGACGCCATTGACGATCTCGGCCCCGTCTTGCGACGGATCGACGTGGACCCGGAACGGACGCTTGCCGAAGGGCGCGCCGACGACGCGAACGATCTCGCGGGCCACTTGTGCCGGATCGGCGTCGGCGGGTTCCAGGCCCGCTAGGCCCTTCAGCGCTTTGTCGGCGATCCCGGCGTAGGGGCCGGATTCATACTCTGCGACTCGGACCGTATCGGACGGCGAACCGGAGTGAGCGAAGTGGTTGGTGCCCTTGGTGAAGGCGCCTGGCACCATGATCGTCGTCTCGATGCCCCACAGGGCCAGTTCAGTCGAATAGGACACCGCCAGGGCGTCCATGGCCGCCTTGGCGGCGAAGTAGGGCGCCAGGAAGGGCGGCGTGCCGCCGCGCGTCGAGGACGAGCCGACCCAGACCAGCAGACCCTTGCCCTGGCCGCGCATGTGCGGCAGCGCGGCGCGATTAACCCGCTGCGCGCCCAGCACGTTGACGTCGTACTGCTGGATGAACTGGTCCGGGGTGAAGGCCTCGGCAGGGCCGAATACCATATGCCCGGCATTGTGGACGATGACGTCGAGCCGGCCTATGTCCTTCAGAACATGAGCGATACCGGTCTCCGCCGAGGTGTCGGACTGGACGTCCAACTCGATGGTGCGCAGGTCGAGGCCATGCTCCTTCGACCAGGCGGCGACTTCGGCGACGCGAGGAGCGTTGCGGCCTTCGGTCTCGCGCATGGAGGCATAGACCGTGTGGCCGGCTTCGGCCAGGGCGCGTGCGGTCATGAGGCCGAAGCCCGACGAGGCGCCGGTGACGAGGATGACTTGCTTGGACATGGTGATGGTCCTTCTTCTGGATTTGGATGAACTTATGGCTGTGTTGTGGTCTTTGGCGGTCGGCTGAGATCAAATGATCCCGCCATTGGCGCGCAATATCTGGCCGTTGATCCAGGAGCCGTCTGGCCCCGCCAGGAAGGCGACGGCGTTGGCGATGTCTTCGGGCTGGCCGAGACGTTCAAGCGGCGCCAGCTTCGCGAGGCGGTCGATCAGCTCCTGCGGTTTGCCGTCGAGGAAGAGCTTCGTGGCGGTCGGTCCGGGGGCGATCGCGTTGACGGTGATGTTCCGGCCCCGCAATTCCCTCGCGAGAATGGGAGTCATGGCCTCGACCGCGGCCTTGGTGCCGGCATAGACGCCATAGGTAGGCTGCAGCAGCCCCACGACACTTGAGGAGAAGTTGACGATCCGACCACCGTCGCGCAGGCGCTTGGCCGCTTCGCGCAGCGTGTTGAACGTGCCCTTCAGGTTGATCGCGATCTGGCGATCGAACAGCGCATCATCACTCTCAGCGATCGTCGCCAGATTCATGATGCCGGCATTGTTGATCAGCACGTCAACGCCGCCGAAAGCGGTCTCGGCGGAATCGAACATGCGGCGTACGGCTTGTGCGTCTGAAATATCGGCCTGCGCAGTAACCGCCCGCCCGCCGCCCGCCGCTTCGATCCTGGCGACCACCGCATCCGCCGAGGCGGCGTTGCCGGCATAGTTCACCACCACGGTGAAGCCGTCCTTGCCGAGGCGTTCGGCGACGGCCGCGCCGATGCCGCCCGAGGCGCCGGTCACGATGGCAACCTTCTGTGTCTGATTGGTCATTGTCTGTCTCCTTCTGTGGGTGTCGTTGTGGCTCCTGATGACAGACAGATGCACCTTTCGCTTATGCAGATAATCATGCATTATCCGGCATCACTATCCGACAGGTCGTATTATGGATCGTTTCGACGCCATGCGCGTCTTCACTCGCATCGTCGAACGCAGGAGCTTTACCAAAGCTGCCGATGACCTCAGTCTGCCGCGTTCATCCGTGACAGACGCCGTGCAAGGGCTGGAGGCGCGGCTCGGTGTGCGGCTGTTGCAGCGGACCACCCGTCAGGTCAGCCCCACACTGGATGGCGAGGCCTATTACCAACGATGCGTCAGCCTTATCGCTGACCTGGAGGATGCCGAGGGCGCTTTCGTCGGCGCTAAGCCGTCAGGCCTCATCCGCGTGGACGTGCATGGCACGCAAGCGCGGCACTTCCTGTTGCCCGGTCTGCCGCGCTTTCGCGAAATGTACCCCGACATCCGCCTGCATTTCAGCGAGGCGCATCAGCCCGTGGACCTGATCCGGGAAGGGTTCGACTGCATCCTGAGAGCGGGCGAGCTGGCCGACAGCGCGCTAATCAGGCGGCGGCTGGCTATTCTGGAGCGGGGCACCTTTGCCAGTCCGGACTATCTTAAGCGGCTGGGCACGCCGAACACACCCGACGACCTTAATGGCCATGAAATGATCGGGCTGCTTGCGCCCGACACGACCGAGGTCGTCCCTCTCGCTTTCCTTGTGAAAGGAAAAGTGAACCGCATCACGCTGCCTGCCATGATGACGGTGACCGGCCCGGAGACGAACGTTGCCGCCGCCGGTCTTGGCCTTGGGCTCATTCAGGTGCCGCGCTATCGTGTAGTCTCGGAGCTGGCGAGCGGCGCGCTTATCGAAGTCTTAGCCAACTTCCCACCGACGCCCTTGCCAGTTCACGCGCTTTATTCGCACAAGCACCAGCTGTCGCCGCGGCTGCGAGTGTTCATCGACTGGGTGGCGGAGCAATTCCGCGACAAGACTGCACCGAAAATATGATACCTTCCCCAAGGGCGCAGACGATGCTCCGATTGTTTGCAATTATCGGTCGATTCGTGAATGGCAACCTGGGCACCAGACGCAGCCTAGTCGTCACTGCCGCCAACGATCTGCCCGGTGGGACGCCCGCGGGCTCGCGCATTGGCGGCCACTATCGCGCAGATTCATAGCGGCGTTAGAGGGCTATAGAGTAGACAAAGTTCTCATCTTCATCCCGCACGGCCCGCCGCGAAGTGGCCTTATGTCAAGTTTTCCGCTGATAGCGCGCATTGTGCTGCGGACACCGGGAGTCCGAATAGGGTCAAAGGCGTGAATTTGAGACGACATCACGGTCTCAATCAGCGCGGATAGAGATTTCAGTTTCGAACGGAAACGGGAAGCTGAAATAGCTGGCGGATTGTCGGTGCAATGAAAGAATCAGCCCAGCGAGCTTTCAGCCACGTCCAGGCGAAAAAGACGGAATTCGGCATTTGCGCGCGGTTTCGACATTTCGAAAATACACGTCGAGGTAATCGACCTCCGTGGCAATCGAGTCGAGGCTGAGGTTGCTGCCGCTCGCGCAGGCGATCGTTCCGCAAAACAAGTGAAAGAAGCGCGCCTCCCCTAGCTTTGCGGCGGGGATAACCCATCAGTTCACTCTTTGTTCTTTTCCGAAAACGCTTGGCGAGATATAGTCTGGGGTGTCCTAAAATAGATTCCTCAGGGAGCAGCGCGCAGATGACCATCCAGCCCACCAATACCATGCTGCAGGGGGACAGGATTCTCAATGAACCGACCATCAGCTGCCCAAGCTGCAAGACGGAAATCAAGCTCAATGAGTCGCTCGCCGCCCCTTTGATTGCCGCCACGCGTGAAGAATACGAAATGCGCCTGGCGCAGAACAAGGCATCGATGGCTGCCAGAGAAGAGGAGCTTAAGCGCCAGCAGGCCGAGATCGCCGCCGCCAAAGAGGACATCGGCAACCAGGTGGCTGAGCAAATCAAGCTTGAGCGTGCCGGAATCGCGATCGAGGAGGCCCGCAAGGCAAAACTGCTGCTGTCGGTAGACCTGGAGGATAAGGATAAAAAGCTGGCTGAGCTGGAGGCGACGTTGAAGGCGCGTGACGAAAAGCTCACCGAGGCCCAGCAGCAACAGGCGGAATTCCTGAAAAAGCAGCGTGCGCTTGACGACGAAAAGCGCGAGATGGCGCTGATCATCGAAAGGAAGATCCAGGAAGGACTGGACGCCGTTCGAGTCAAGGCGAGGTCGGAAGCCGAAGACGGCCTTAAAATGAAGGTTGCGGAGAAAGAAGAACAGATCGCCGGCATGCAGCGTCAGATTGAGGAGCTGAAGCGTCGTGCGGAACAGGGTTCCCAGCAGCTTCAGGGTGAAGTGCTGGAGCTCGAGCTGGAAGCCCTCATTGCCAGCCGGTTCCCGATGGACATCATTGAACCGGTTGCCAAGGGTGAGTTCGGCGGAGATGTCCTGCACCGCGTGGTCGGACCGGCCGGCCAGCCATGCGGCGCCATTTTATGGGAATCGAAACGCACCAAGAACTGGAGCCAGGGTTGGCTGGGGAAGCTCAGGGCGGATCAACGGGCGGCGAAAGCGGATATCGCGCTTATGATCTCCGAAGCTCTGCCTCCCGGTGTGGAAACCTTCGATCTTCTGGACGGCGTCTATGTCGCCCATCCCAAATGCGCGATGCCGATCGCAATCATGCTCCGGCAATCCCTTATCGAGCTGGCGAACTCCCGCCTCGCCCAGGACGGCCAAGCTACCAAAATGGAGCAGGTCTATGGCTATCTGACCGGTCCGCGGTTCCGCCATCGCGTCGAGGCCATCGTCGAAAAGTTCTCTGATATGCAGGAGGACCTGGCCAAGGAACGCAAGGCCTCAACACGCCTGTGGGCCAAGCGGGAGGCTCAAATACAAGTCGTAATCGAATCGACCGTCGGGATGTACGGCGATTTGCAAGGCATCGCTGGAAAGGTGATGCAAGAGATTGAGTGCTTGGAGGTCCTGGCTATTGAAGCATCTCCGCCCGGTGCCGGATAGGCAATCGGTATGCAGCTCAACAGGAAAACGATTGGGCAATCTGGAGCGGCTTCCCCAGACGTAACCATCGAACTTCTTCAGATGGCGTAAGCAAAAGAAGTCCGCCGCACCTGAGGCAAACATCGTCGGCCGATCGCTGTGGCCGACGTCTATAAGGCGGTCTCGCAGCAAATCCGGGAGATCTTCGCCGAGCACACGCCGCTGATCGAACCGCTTTCGCTGGACGAGGCCTATCTCGACGTGACCGAAAACATGCGCGGGATGGCCTCGGCGACCGAGATCGCCGAGGCGATCCGGGCGACGATCAGGGCGAAGACCGGCCTTACCGCCTCAGCCGGTGTCAGCTACAACAAGTTCCTCGCCAAGATGGCCTCCGATCAGGGCAAGCCTGATGGGCTATTCGTTATCACGCCGAAGATGCGGCCGAGCTTCGTCGAAGTGCTGCCGGTGAAGAAATTCCACGGCATCGGTCCTGCCACCAATTCGAAGATGGAACGGCTCGGAATCCGCACCGGCGCCGATCTGCGGGCGCAGACATTGCCGTTCCTGCAGGGACATTTCGGCAAGGCCGGACCGTATTATTACTGGATAGCGCGTGGCATCGACGAGCGACCGGTGCAGCCTGATCGCGTGCGCAAGTCCGTAGGAGCGGAGGATACGTTTGCGCGGGATCTGTTCACGATAGCAGAGGCACGCGAAGGGTTGCGTCCGCTCATAGAAAAGGTGTGGCGGTATTGCGAACACAACGAAATCTCTGGGCGCGCGGTGACGCTCAAGGTCAAGTATGCCGATTTCCGCCAGATTACGCGGCGTCGCACCAGTGAAACCGACCCGCGAGATCGCCAAGGATCTTGGCCTATCAGACGTGGCGATCAGAAACTGTTCGCGCGCCTGCAGGTGCCGAAGCCTCCGCGCGGCTATTGAGCCCGCGTACAGGCTGGGCAGACATTGCGCCGCCCACCGCTGGCCGCTTTCCGAGAGGAGCTTGAAACCAGACGCCTGGAGGCTGCGCGCGAACGAGCAGCGGAATCTCTCTCGAAACTGCAACGGGAGTTCTATTTGGCGGCCCTGACCGATCTGTCCGGCCGCGGTATCGATGTCCGCGCGGCACAACCTCGGGGAAGCAGGCTGCCAGACCTCGACGCGGACCTCGCGGCTCAGATCCTTCTCCTCATCCAGGGTCGCGCCCAGGACTGGTCCTGGAAGGTAGGATAGCCACACGCTGGGGAACCTCCGTCCAGAGCAGTGCGGCGAGGCTCGTGGAACGGCTGCTACCATTGGCGCGAGCGCAGCTGCTGCTGTTCGAAACCGAAGGTACGCGGCACTCCTACGTTGCGAACGGGCCTGTCATTTTCGTGCGTCTGACAGCGCAACTGCAGGAGCGGATCGCGATGCTTGCCAGAATGGTGCGGGACCAAAAGCTCCAGCATGTGGTCATGCCGTTGATTGCAGCCGATCATGCGTGGTCGGCGCATCATCTCCATGGGCCGGAGTCGCAGCTGTTTCTGGACAGCTGGCTGTGCGTTTCGGCAAGCGAGATCTGGGTCGAATGGAGCCGCAAGCCTTGGCGCGAGGAAGATCCGCCGGTGCGGTTCGCTACAGGTCCTATAGGCCTGCGCGCCGTCATGCCGATTGATTTCATGCCTGTCCGAGAGGCCGCTCTGCCGGCGGCGATTTCCGCTGCAACAGTCAAACCATATCACAAGCGCCTTCGCGCACTTCTGGAAGCCGAGCGGGTCATGAGATGATGAGCCGTGCCGCCTATGAGATGGAGCGGGAAGTTCCTGGCGAGATCCTGGCTGTGGCGGACCGGATCTGGTTTGGGGAAAAGAGGCCCTTTCAGACCGCGCGGGAGGCTTGGCGGTATGTTGAGGATGAACTGGAACGCTGGGAGAAGGAGCTCGAGGCCGGGCGATCTGATTTGGCCCGATCGATCCTCGGAATCAGGCCCGGAGACATCGTTGCGTCGCAGAGCCGCGGCGGGCTGTTGCGGCTTTCGGTCATCGGGATTTCGCTCTACCCCAGCGACGGGCATGTCACCTTCGTCGTCCAGGGGATTCGTTTTCGCAAGGACGGCACACTCGGCAAGTTGCACGAAACACTGACTTGTCATTCAAAGACGAAGGCAAGCGGAGGCAAGATAGGCAAAGGTGATTGGGCGCCGGTCAGGGAGGCAACCAACGATTTCGGCGGCACCCTCCAACATTCCGTCCATCCGGTCGGAAGCGCATGGTTCAGTTCAACGCTTCGACTATCAGTCGCAAACTACACATCACAAGGTAGTGGATATTCAACTCACTTGCAGATTACCCCACTGGTCACGCGGCGTCCAATATGTCCGACTCCGCCTCAAGTATTTCCACAGAATAGGGACAGCGATCGCGCGATCCGATCCCGATAGCCCTTGTTGTACCTTAGACCCGACTCGATGTTTTGGATTTCCTCAGCGGCTAGCCCGCACGCCACCGCCAAGTCCTCGATCGAATACCCAAGGTACTCACGATAAGCGCAAATGATATGGATCCCCTCCGACATAGCTGCCAAGACTGTCCCGGGAATGCGCGAATCCTTCATAGACACCTCCAAGAACAACAGGGATGCCTAACACAATCGGGAGATTTCCTCCCGACCTGGCGATCCCAGCAAATGAAATAAATGGACGTCGATTCGGCCGGATCGGCCTCGTCCATGGAAAAGGCCACCTGAATTGGCCGCCAGGTCGGAGTATGGCGGTTCACCTGGTTCTGATCAAGTCCAAGAGCCTGCCTGCCCTAAGATGGCCTGACCGGCTGTACCGCTCGCTTCCTGCGCGATCACCCGCGGTCCATCATAGCCGATGGACTTCTTGAACAGGAACTCGAACTCGCCCATGCCGCCGCGTCCAGTGGCTGTTCGAGGTACCGTCCACCGAGGCGGACGCTTTATTCCATTGCTGACCATTGTCCAAAAGCGCTGTTAACCAAATTTTCTCACCCGCCAATGCTTATTCGCGCGACTGAAGGGGTGAGGTGATCGATGTGTGATTCAAACATAAGCGCGTTTCCGCTGCATCGGCGGCGGAAGTTGGTCGAAGGGATCGCCCGGGTCCTAGAATCCAAGAACGGGGAGGACGCGAACGCCTTCTGGCGCAACACCGCTAAGGCAATTCTCGTTCAACTGTCCGAATCAGGAATTGCACCCGGGGTCGCCGAACAGGAAGTTGGAACGCTTCTTCATGCTGTCTTGGGCGATATCGCCACCCGCAGTGCTGCGAAACTTGCACAATAGCATCGGCTCACGACGAAGGATTGCCGCATAGAGACGCCCCGGGGCTCAGCAAGCGTAGCACCACTGCATCCGTCAAATGCAAGGTTTCTCAGTGCGGATGAAAAGATCACCGCGTTCGTCGAAATCATGCGCGCGGATGTGCTCTCGGGCGAGATACGGTTCCGCTTCGCCTGTCCGGCGGTCATCGACCAAATCGAGGTAGGCGATGCGGAAACCCGCATTCATGGAAGGCCGACGGACCTTTTCCACGAGCTGAACCGCAAAACCAAGCCGTTGAGTTCCACACTGCACTCTTATGTAACAGACCCAAGGTTGATTGACGATCCTGTCCCAGGTCCACGCGGTCCCGAACCGGCACAACGCGCCATGAACTGCCGTTCGGCGTAGGCGGCCCAATGGCGGAGTTGGCGCGAAGCCGACATTGGTAGCCGCGCATGGTGAGTCCTGCTCTCGATGCAACAAGTCCCGGATTGCGTTTGGGCGGCGGTTTGGGACGGTTCGCGTGTGTCACGCCGAATGACTGGCACAAAGAGGTATTTCACGGTGCGTTCGCGCGTCAGCAACAGCGCCTTCGACGTGTCCATATCGGGGTCGCGGCGGGTTCAGGTGTAGAGATTGAACTCGTCGCTAGTGCTCAGGATGATGCGAGGGCCGCCTTCGCTGACTTGCTCCCTGAGGCGGGCGACAGTAACCGCCGGGGTTGGGACTCGTCTGAGCATTGTAACCAGAAGCGATAGTCGTTTATTTCCTCTCACAGATGTAAGCGGTTGACAGATATTTAAGACCAACAGGAGGCCAGATAAATTCATATTGGTGTTTCAGATATTTGCATTCGGCCTCTGAAACCAACACCTTGGGAGGAAAGCCATTTTCATGATTGCCGGCTACTACGGTGCCGTCAAAATTTAACAGAAGGGTAATTAAAAGAAACTGTTCCATCGCTATCCCCTAATCTCCCTGACATGGTCAGGGCCGCAGAGTTTCGCGATGCGGGAATCCGCTTTTGCAGCCGTTTGCACTGCCAAAAGAAGAGCGAGCTCGATGATGAGCTTGGTGCGATTCATGTCGTCCTCCGTCCCATCCAGTGCTGCTGGGATCGCTTGGAAGCGACGGCCGAATGGGCTAGAGTTAGGAGGCGCGCCAGGTGGGTGAAATGTCCCGAACGGCCCCTGAAATTGACCTGAAATCTGCTGAAACGGTCAAGTTTCGCGGTTTTGTCTTCCTGACGAAAAGCAAAGAATTCCGAACCGTCGAAGGCAAAGCGATCAGTCTTCGCAGCCAGTCCGCCGAGGTGCTCTCCGTGCTCGCGGCGCGACCGGGCGAAATCGTGTCCAAGGATGCGCTGATGCAAGCGGTTTGGCCCGATACCTTCGTGACCGACGACAGCCTCACTCAATGCATTGCCGATATCCGCCGCGCCTTGGGGGACGACGCGCACGTCATCGTGGAAACCCTCCCCAAGAGAGGCTACCGGCTGAATGCCAATCCGTCGGACGCGGCGGACGCAAACGCCGCAGCCGGCACGAAACGTGCCAAGACACGATTCTCGCAGCGCGGCTTCATTCTTGCTGCAATCGTTCTCGCTGCGGCAGCGATCGGCGCATACTACGGCGCGGAAATATGGCGAGCCGCTCCAGTTCCTTCGAGCGACATGCCGAGGATTGCGATCCTTCCCTTCGACGACTTCAGTACCGGCGCGGATAAGGGATATCTCAGCGATGCCGTCGCCGAGGGGATCATCACCGAGCTTTCGCGGAGCAAGACTTATGCCGTCATCGCCCGAAACTCGAGCTTCAGGTACCGCGACCAGCCGGTCGACACCAGGAAGATCGGAGATGAACTCGGCGTCGACTACCTGCTCGAAGGCAGCCAGCAGAAGGTCGGAGATCGGCTGAAAGTGACCGCCCAGTTGCTGAATGCGCATGACGGATCGCATGTCTGGGCCAACACCTACAACCGGGAGATTGGCAATTTTTTCGTCATCCAGGAGGAAATCATCCGCACGCTTGCGGATCGGGTCGGGCAGAGAATCCAGCGCCCGCTGCCAAGGAGTGACGCCGCGCAGGTCAGCGCGCTGCGCTATTACCTGATGGGAAGGGCCGAGCTGATGGGAAGGGCCGAGATCAATTTCTCTGCCGCGGGGAACGATCTGCTAAGGCAGTTCAGCCTCAAGGCGATCGAAGCGGATCCGAACGCCCAGTTCGGCTATATCGGGATGGCCTGGTCCTATCGCCATGACGCGGTATTCTGGCACAAGCAGGAAAATAACCCCGACGAGGCGTTGAAGCGGGCCGCCGAATACGCCGATAAGGCTATTCTACTCGCTCCCGACGATTCCGAGGCGCATAACATCCGCGCCAGCATCCACACCGAAGCCGGCGAGATGGAGCAGGCCCTTGCCCGGTACGATCAGGCGATCGCCCTGAACCCCAGCGACTCGAATATCCTCGTCATGAGTGCAGGCGTGCTGCTGAATGTTGGCCGCACGGACGAAGCGATCGATCGGATCGAGCAGGCCAAGGGCATCGATCCTTTTTACCCTGACTGGTTCCACTGGCAGATGGGCTGGGCGCTCTACGAAAAGAACGATTGCGGGGCTGCGCTGACGGCGATGCGGAAAATGTCCAGAATCCCGAGCGGCGCACACCGAATGCTTGCGGGGATCCACGCTTGTCTGGGAAACAAGCGGGAAGCAAAGGAAGCACTTGCGGTTTTCCTCAAAGACTCGCCCGGCGACTCCATCAGCAAACAACGCAGGCAGTGGGAGAAGAACTACCTCGCCGCCGGGGCCCTCGAGCGCTGGATCGGACACATGCGGTTCGCGGGGTTGCCGGACTGAACGGCTGTCCGGTTGTGGCCCGGCAGAAGTCCGATAGGCCGAATAAAAACCGTTGAAGCCTTTGTGTTGTGGACGGTGGTTGCCCTCAA
Source organism: Mesorhizobium sp. M0522 (assembly GCF_040321085.1). Lineage (NCBI taxonomy): Bacteria > Pseudomonadati > Pseudomonadota > Alphaproteobacteria > Hyphomicrobiales > Phyllobacteriaceae > Mesorhizobium > Mesorhizobium sp. M0522. The sequence goes on along the minus strand of NZ_JAMYQW010000025.1, from coordinate 2,137 downwards.
AGCAAGATCATCCTTCATAGGAATATTGGGTGCGGGAAAGTCGGCATTGGGGCCGACTTGCGCCACAGTACGCTCGCACCCCAACTTCTGGAACGGGTCATGGCCGTGAATTGACCCGGAGCGAGCGAGCTTCCGCTTAGGGTCGGTCTTTCGCGTTCCCTCAGAATCGCAAGAGCGTGGGGTGAGCGGTACTACATCGACCCGGCCAAACGCCATTCCAACCGCTGATCCGTCTCGACGGCTTTCGGCCGCGTCGGACGTTTCGCTAGGTCGCTTCGCCCGGCTTATGGAAGTTCGATCTCGCCGTCCACCACGTGGTTGAGGCCGGTGCCTTCCGCCGTCAGCGTCATGCGGACCTTCAGCTTCTTGCCGCCGATTTGCCCTTCGCGCACCGTCTCCTCGATCTTGCGCTGGGAGGTGACGCCGACTTCCTTCAGGAACTTGCGGATCGACATGTTGACGGCGTCTTCGCTCATGGCGAAACTCCTCTGTGTCCGGAAGGGATTGTAAGGGAAGGCAAGGGATCAAGGAAGCAGCACGGTGACCTACGGTTTTATTGAAATAGACCTCGAGCCGGGAGGAGACGTCGGGTCCTTAAACTTGATCGACCCCTGGCAGGAGGAGTGGAACCGATCGACGTCTTGCGCAGAAGGAGCACGATGACGGCCATCTCGGCCTTGATCTGACCGATCAGGAAAAGAGTGATCTGATCGAGTACCTCAAATCGATCTGATCAGCACTCGGCGCTTCTTTGGGTTCGATTGAGAGGAAAGATCATTAAAGAAGATCGTGGTGAGATAAATTGCGGGTCGGCACAACGTGAGCCAGGCCAAGCGCTGTGCTGGGCACACGCGCCTTACTGTAGCCGTTCCGAATCACGTTCTGTTCACTCTAGCTAATATAAGCTTTGTACCGAGTATTGACTGGGTGCGTAAAATTGTAAGTACCGGCGCCGGCCGCCTCGAGTTCATACCGCCTATGGAGCCCAAGCTGGTCGCAAAGCCGCCCGAGGGCGAACACTGGATTCACGAGATCAAGCTCGACGGCTACCGAACCCAGATCATCATAAAGAGCCCTGACGATATTCGCGCATTCAGCAGCAGCGGAGCGGACTGGACCAGGAAATACGCAGGCATCATCGAGGCGGCCCGGATTCTCGACGTAGAACGCGATCTTCGAGGGCGAGGCGGTCGTCACCGGCGCGAATGGCCTGCCCGATTTCGACGCACTGCAGAAAGCCGTCCACAGCGATCCGTACGCCACGATCCTCGGCGCCTTCGATATCATGCATCTCGACGGCCACGATCTGCGCGACATCGGATGCAAGGCGCGCCGGGAGCTTCTTTTCGGCATCATTAAGTCGAACAGCAGGATCCAGTTCAGCGAGGCGATACCTGGCGACCCCAAAGCCATCTTCTATCTCGCCGACAATGCGGGGCTAGAAGGGATTGTCTCCAAGCGCGCCGACAGCCCGTATCGAAGTGGCCCGACATCGAATTGGCTGAAGACGAAGAGCTTCACGGTCCAGGAATACGAACTGCTGGGCGTCGAGCGTGAGCCGGGCAAGGCGGCATTCGCCTTACTGGCCGAGCCAGGCACCGGGAAGTATGTCGGTTCGGCGTTCATCAGTCTGGGCCGCGACATGAAGGAACGGCTGTGAAAGCGGGTCAAGGAACATGCCGGCCCGCTCCGGGCGGCATCAAGAAGCGACCGGCGACGCAGTGGGTTGGGCCAGGCGTGAAGCTGCGATCAAGCACCTTCGTGGCGAACATAAGTATATACGCCATGCCTCGCTGCTTGGCTTCGGCGACGATCCGGAGCGTCCCGGAAAATAATGACGAGCCGCTTCGCTGCGGGTCAATCAAGTAACCGATACAATCCGCTGATTGATTAAATTCGTTGTCACGACGAGGCCAAGCGTTGCCTTCGATATCGGCTCTCAGTCCAACACGGAAGCAAGCGAACCTCAAATGCAGTCTGTCTCACAACACTGCGCTGGCTAAAGCCAAGTTCAATTCATCAGTCGCGTTGCAGAATTCGTTGTCAATAAGGCACTTGCGCCAGCAAGATAAATCGAGCCATTGCCGTTCATCTCGATCCGGTTGACCACAAAGATGCGAGGCTTACTGTCGGTCGA